>NZ_DDCJ01000151.1:37616-51246 GCF_002335285.1 Thalassolituus sp. UBA2009 | reverse complement strand
GGTATGCGGGTGACGACTCACTGGGCTTTCGCCGGGCTGTTCCGGCGCAGCTTCCCGCAGGTCCGGCTGGATGAGCAGCAAATGCTGTGTGAAGACGGCCAGCTGATCAGCAGTGGCGGAGCGACGGCGGTGCTGGATCTGCTGCTGCACCTTATACGCCGTTTTGCTTCATTAGAGCTGGCACAAACCTGCAGCCGTTATTTACTGATTGATAATGTCCGCAGCGTACAAAGCCCCTATGCCTTATGGGCCGCGCCGAAAAATCACACTGATCAGGATATTCTGAAGGTACAGAACTGGCTGGATGAACACTTTGCCGGAGCGCTGGTCATCGATGAACTGGCCAGCCGTTTCGGCTTTGGTGTGCGTAACTTTAAGCGGCGTTTTAAGGAGGCGACGGGGCAGGCGCCGCTGGCTTATCTGCAGGCGCTGCGCATAGAAAAAGCCAAGCAGCTGATTGAGTCGACCCGCATGACTATTGACAGCATTACGCTGGCGGTCGGTTATGAAGACAGTAATTCATTCCGCCGTCTTTTCCGTCAGCGGGTGGGTTTATCGCCTGCGGCTTATCGTAAACAGTTTCAGCCAAAGTCCAGAGCGGAGTCATCTGCAGAGTAATTAACGTATTGCATAATGATATACAATGTATATCATGAAGTTCTCTTCATCTTATTGGGTTTCAGGCGTCGTGGATAAGGTAAAGGCTTCAGCCAAAACTGGCCGCAGTAAAAAGGCTAAAGCTGTAAAGAATGATGCACAGCTGCTTATCCGTATTAATGGCGAAGAGCGGGAACAGTTTCTTGCTCTGTGCGAAGAGCTGGACACCAGTGCAGCCCGTGAAATCCGGCGATTTATCCGCGGTTTTATCCGGAAAAATCAGCAGACTGAAGAGTCATAGTGCTTAATGCACCCATCGGAATAAAGAAGGAATTTGTTATGTCTAAGAAAGTATCCAAGAAAGTCGTCAGCCTGAAAAAAGAGATCAAAGCGCGTAAGGCCAAGATCTCCAAGCAGGAAAGCAAACTGAAAGTGCTGAAGAAAAAGCTGAAAAAAGCCGCTTAATCGCTGGCTGATATAAAAAACGACACCTGCGGGTGTCGTTTTTTTTGGTCAGGACTTCAACTGTGGGTTACGTAAAAATACCTGCTCGAACTGTTTAATATTCTGCTGAATATAATCAATAAAAGCCTTCATGGCTGGGGTTGGATGTTTGGCCTGCGGATACACCACACACCAGCTGCGGCGCAGTGGAAAGCCCGGAATATCCAACACCCGCAGCGTCCCCAGCTGCAGTTCCGGCAGGATGCTGAGCTTAGGCAGCACGGCTACACCAAGGCCGGCAATCACGGCGTGTTTAACGGCGTCGTTCGAGCCGATTTCCATGCTGGGTTTCACTCGCAGGCGTTGTTGCTGGCAGTGTACTTCCAGCGCCAGGCGGCTGCCGGAACCCGCCTCGCGCATCAGCAGGTTGCTGTCGAGGAAGTCCTGCGGGCTGACCGCTTCCTGCAGTAACAGCGGATGTCCGGCCGGCACCACCGGTACCAGCTCATTATTCAGAAACGGCAGTGATGCCAGCGGTTTCTCGCTTGGCACCATGCCCATAATCACCAGATCGTCACGGTTATCGTTCAGGCGCTGAATCGCTGCGGCGCGGTTCACCACGCTGACGCTGACGTTGATCTGTGGGTAAAGATTAAGGAAAGCGCGCAGCAGATACGGCACAACATATTGCGCCGTATTCACCGCCACCAGTTTCAGCTCACCAGCCACTTTACCGTCCAGCTCGGCCAGATCGGTCTGCAACCGGCGCAGTTCACCGAAAATACCCTCCACGCTCCGGGCCAGTTTCTCTCCGGCCGCTGTCACAAATAAACGGCGGCCGACGTATTCGAATAAGGGCATTTCCAGCGCCTGCTCCAGCTGGCGCATCTGGCTGCTGACCGCCGGCTGGGTCAGGCCGAGCAGCTCGCCCGCCTTACTGTAACTTTCCAGCTCATATACTGCGTGGAATACCTGCAACTGGCGAAAAGTCAGGCGGCTGGCTAATTTTTGTACGCTGATTGGCATGCTATGTTGCTCGTTGGTCTTTATGTATAAGTAATACCTTATAGGTTGGGTAAAAAATATCAATTTTTGCTTTGGTCTGGTGTTGTCTAAGCTGATCTGACCCTTTCACTCAGGGACTACGAACGAGGAGTTCCCCATGCTGAAGAAAGTTCTTATTGCTAACCGCGGCGAGATTGCCGTCCGTATCGTGCGCGCCTGCGCCGAGATGGGCATCCGTTCGGTGGCTATCTATACCGAACCGGACCGCTATGCGCTGCATGTTAAGCGTGCGGACGAAGCTTATATGCTGGGTGAAGATCCGCTGGCCGGTTATCTCGATCCGCTGCGCATTGTGAATCTGGCATTGGAAACCGGCTGCGATGCCATTCATCCGGGCTACGGCTTTTTGTCAGAGAACGCTGAGTTCGCCCGCCTGTGTGAACAGAAAGGGGTAACCTTTATCGGGCCGAAGTCGGATGTTATCCACAAAATGGGCGATAAAACCCAGGCCCGTGATTCCATGCGCGCCGCTGGCGTACCTATTACTCCGGGTTCCGACGGTAATCTGGCCAATCTGGATGAGGCGCTGAAACTGGCCGCCGAGATTGGTTATCCGGTGATGCTGAAAGCCACTTCCGGTGGTGGTGGCCGCGGTATCCGCCGTTGTGATTCTGCCGACGAATTAAAATCCCAGTACCCGCGGGTTATTTCTGAAGCCACCAAAGCCTTTGGTTCGGCCGATGTGTTTATGGAAAAGTGCATCGTAAACCCGCGTCATATCGAAGTGCAGATTCTGGCCGACAGTCAGGGCAATGTGGTGCATCTGTATGAGCGTGACTGCTCTATTCAGCGCCGTAACCAGAAGCTGATCGAGATTGCGCCAAGCCCGCAATTAACACCGGAGCAGCGCCAGTATATTGGTGGGCTGGCGGTGAAAGCGGCCGCAGCCGTCGGTTATGAAAATGCCGGTACGGTCGAATTCCTGCTGACCGGCAATGAAGTGTACTTCATGGAAATGAATACCCGTGTTCAGGTCGAGCACACCATTACCGAGCAGATCACCGGGGTGGATATTGTGCGTGAGCAGCTGCGCATTGCCGCTGGCCTGCCGCTCAGTTATCGCCAGGAAGATATTGCCTATCGCGGTTTTGCCCTGCAGTTCCGTATTAATGCCGAAGACCCGAAAAACGATTTCCTGCCAAGCTTTGGCCGTATCTCTCACTATTACGCGCCGGGTGGGCCGGGTGTACGGGTCGATACAGCAATTTATACCGGCTATGAAATTCCGCCGTATTACGACTCCATGTGTTTAAAACTGGTGGTCTGGGCGCTGACCTGGGAAGAAGTGATTGCCCGTGGTCAGCGCGCGCTGGATGACATGCGTCTGCACGGTATTAAAACCACCGCGCACTATTACCAGCAGATTCTCAGTAACGCCGATTTTAAACGGGCGGAATTCGACACCAGCTTTGTGCCGACCCATCCGGAATTATTGAATTATTCAGAAAAACGTCACCCCAGCGAAGTTGCGCTGGCCATTGCCGCAGCCATTGCCGCACACGCCGGCTGGTAATCCGCAGGAGGAATGAATGATGAGTAACGTGAAAAAGATTGAAGTCACCGATGTGGTTCTGCGTGATGCACACCAGTCGCTGATTGCGACCCGTATGCGCACTGAAGACATGCTGCCGATCTGCGATAAGCTGGATAAAGTCGGCTACTGGTCGCTGGAAGTCTGGGGCGGCGCCACCTTTGATGCCTGTGTGCGTTTCCTTAAAGAAGACCCGTGGGAGCGTCTGCGTCAGCTGAAAAAAGCGCTGCCCAATACCCGCCTGCAAATGCTGCTGCGTGGTCAGAACCTGCTCGGTTATCGCCATTACGCCGATGACGTGGTGGAAGCCTTTGTGCAGAAAGCGGCGGATAACGGCATTGATGTATTCCGTGTATTCGATGCGCTGAACGATCTGCGTAACATCGAAACCGCAATGAAAGCGGTTAAAAAAGCCGGTAAACATGCGCAGGGCACCATCTGCTACACCACCAGTCCGGTGCATACGCCAGCGCTCTTTGTTGAACAGGCCAAAGCGATGCAGGCCATGGGCGCCGACTCTATTGCCATTAAAGATATGGCGGGTCTGCTCACACCATACGGCACCTATGAGCTGGTAAAAGCGATTAAAGCCGAAGTGGATTTACCGCTGGTTATTCACAGTCATTCAACGGCAGGTCTGGCGCCGCTGTGTCAGCTGAAAGCGATAGAAGCCGGTGCTGACCGTATCGATACTGCGATTTCTTCTTTTGCCTCAGGTACCAGTCATCCGGCGACCGAGTCGCAGGTTGCTGCGTTAAAAGGCACAGGCTACGACACCGGTCTGGATCTGGAACTGCTGGGTGAAATTGCCGATTACTTCCGTGAAGTGCGGAAAAAATACCACCAGTTTGAAAGTGAATTTACCCGCGAAGATGTTTCCGTGCAGATTAATCAGGTGCCGGGCGGCATGATGTCCAACCTGGCCAATCAGCTGAAAGAACAGAACGCGCTGGATAAAATCCGTGAGGTGTTTGCCGAAATTCCACGGGTGCGTGAAGACCTTGGTTTTCCTCCGCTGGTAACGCCAACCTCACAGATTGTTGGCACCCAGGCGGTATACAACGTGCTGGCGGGTCAGCGTTATAAAACCATCACCAACGAAGTTAAGCGTTACCTGCAGGGTGGCTATGGTGCAGCACCGGCGCCGGTGAATGCTGAATTGCAGAAAAAAGCCATTGGTAATGAGAGCGTTAATGATGGTCGTCCGGCGGATTTATTAAGCCCGGAAATGAATAAGCTGCGTGATGACATTGGTGCTCTGGCGCAAAGCGAAGAAGATGTTCTGACCTTTGCCATGTTCCCGGATCTGGGCCGTGAATTCCTGCAGCAACGTGCTGATGGCACCCTGAAACCGGAAGAGCTACTGCCGCCGGATCAGAAAGGCAAAGGCCGTATGGGTGAAGCGATGGCAACTGAATTCCGTATCGACGTACACGGCGAAAGCTATGAAGTGGCTATTACCGGTGTCGGCGACTCCGGTGCCGGTAAACGCAAACTGTACCTGTCGCTGGACGGTATGCCGGAAGAAGTAATTTTTGAATCGCTGAACGAATACGTCGCCGAAGGCAGCAGCAATCATGGCCGTAAACGTGCCACGCAACCGGGTCATGTTACCGCAGCAATGCCGGGCAATATCGTCGATGTGCTGGTGAAAGAAGGTGATAAAGTCGAAGCCGGCCAGTCTGTGTTGATTGCTGAAGCGATGAAAATGGAAACCGAAGTTCACGCCAATATCGCCGGTACCGTACAGGCGGTTTATGTGAGCAAAGGGGACCGGGTAACGCCGGGTGAGGTATTAATCGAAATCGGTTGATACCGGGGAGGATTGTTGTGTCGTCAGCGGCACAACAGTCCGCTGAGAAAATCATGTTTCTTACGGAGGGAATACCGTATTCTTAGCGCCGTTGATAAGGGGAGATTGCAGTGGAAAAACTGATACGTGGTGTACTGAATTTTAAACAGAATGTGTATCCGCAACAGAAAGACCTGTTCGGCACGCTGGCTGACGATGGCCAGAATCCGGACGTACTCTTTATTACCTGTTCGGACTCCCGTATCGATCCGAATATGGTTACCGGCTCAGCCCCTGGTGATCTCTTTATCTGCCGTAATGCCGGTAATATTATTCCCCCACACTCTAACGAAACCGGTGGCATGACCGCATCTATTGAGTATGCCGTCGCGGTATTAGGCGTACGCCATATTATTGTGTGCGGACATACCGATTGTGGTGCGATTAAAGGCGCTCTGGATATGACCAAGCTGAAGGGGCTGCCGCACGTTAAAGAGTGGTTAGGTCATTGCCGTTCCGCGATGGAAATCGTGCGCGAACGTAATGGGATTCCATCGGATATGTGTCTGGGTCATGAGCACCTGAACGAAGCCATTGAAGAGAACGTTTTGCAGCAGGTTCAGCATTTACGTACCCATCCGGTGGTGGCCGCCAAACTGTCGACACAGAAAGTACATATTCACGGCTGGGTGTATGACATTAAAAGTGGTGGCATCCGTTGCTGCAGCCATAACAGCGATACCT
Organism: Thalassolituus sp. UBA2009; assembly: GCF_002335285.1. NCBI lineage: Bacteria > Pseudomonadati > Pseudomonadota > Gammaproteobacteria > Oceanospirillales > Oceanospirillaceae > Thalassolituus > Thalassolituus sp. UBA2009. The sequence continues at coordinate 45,073 of NZ_DDCJ01000151.1, read as the reverse complement.
TTAACGATTTCTCGGCTCATTATGCCGATATTATTGCGAGCGTCGGCGAATAATCGTCCGGGCCGGTTTCTTAACCGGCCCCTGATTCTGCAATCAGCAGGTCCAGTAAATTTTATTCTCCAGATCAACGACCGCCGGACCATCGCTGCAACCGCCAACATCCTTTGCCTCTTTATCCTTCGGTTCATAGATAATAATCCAATGACCGGAGCGGGCATGCCAGTACAGCTCTCCCTCATCAATTAATCCCAACGGAAATACGCCGTCACTGTCGTTATTGGTCAGAGAGATCCTTCCCTGTTTTATTTCGGTATCCAGATTGATGCCCTGCATCTGTGGGTGCTCGGCGTAGCGTTGCTGAAATACATACTGACCATCGGCCAGCGGTAATTCTGGTGCTGCGTATGCTGTGCCAATGGTCAGGCTGGTTAACAGCAACAGGGAGTGTGTCAGAGTGGGGGTCATCTTCATTCCTTTGAATTTACAGGGTACTGTGCGGACGTTATTTTTCTTTATAGCGCGGCAAAACCAGATTCCAGCGGATGGCGCTGAGGCGCAGCAGAAAAATAAAAATACCGGCCACCAGAGCAGCGGCGCCGATATTTATATCGTTATGAATCAGCAAAATATACAGCAGGGAGCCGCTCCAGGCGGCGGTCGCATACCACTGCCCCTGAAATACCAGCGGGTCCTGATTAAGCAGTATGTCCCGCAGAATCCCACCGGCAACGCCGGTAATAACACCCATAAAAGAAGCGACCAGCATATCGGCACCAACACCCAGCGCAGCCTGAGTGCCGGCCACCGTATATAAACCTAAGGCTGCGGCATCCGGCAGCACAAACCAGCGGCCGGATAATTTAATCCAGCGCGCCAGAAAAAAAGTGGCCAGTGCACCAAACCAGGTAAAAATCAGATAACTGGAATCCGCTACCCAGAATACGGTGCGGTCGAGCAGGGTATCGCGCAGGGTGCCACCACCGAGGGCGGCACAAAACGCGATAATCATAATACCGAACAGATCAAACTGTTTGCTGCGCGCATCCAGCACTCCGGCGGAGGCCGACAGAATCGAAGCAAACATGGTTGACCAGTACATCACTTCAGCGGTGCTCAGAACCATCGTGATCGCCCGGCATTAAGTAATATTAAAAAAATAGCAGCGCTTATTGCGCTGCATAACGGTTCTGCAGATAAGCGAAAACGGCGCGCATACCCATGGCTTCACCACCCACCGGACGGCCCGGTAATTTACGGCGGTTCCAGGCCATTACGTCAAAATGCACCCAGGGCGTGTTATCAACAAAATGCTCCAGATACAGCGCGGCGGTAATTGCGCCACCAAAGGGTCCGGGTACAGAGTTCACCAGATCGGCGATATCGCTTTTCAGAGAATCGCGGTAAGCCTGATGCAGGGGCAGGTGCCAGACCGGATCGGTAATGCGCTGACCAACCTGCATTAAATCAGAAGCCAGCTGCATCTGGTTGGTAAAGAAACCCGGTAATTCAGTACCCAGAGCTACCCGGCAGGCGCCGGTAAGCGTGGCGAAGTCGATGACCAGATCCGGTGATTCACTGACCGCTTCGGTTAATGCATCACACAGCACCAGACGACCTTCGGCATCGGTGTTGTCAATTTCAACGGTTGAGCCTTTGCGTGTATTCAGCACATCACCGGGACGGAAACTGTCAGCGCTGACGGCATTTTCAACCGCCGGAACCAGCACGCGTAAACGTACCGGCAGTTGCTGCGCCATAATCAGGTAAGCAAGACCAACAACATGGGCCGCGCCGCCCATATCTTTCTTCATGGTGCGCATGGCATCGGCAGGTTTTAAATCCAGACCGCCGCTGTCAAAGCACACACCTTTACCCACCAGAGTGACCAGCGGATGTTTTTCATCGCCCCAGCGCAGATCGAGCAGGCGCGGAGCATGGGCACTGGCGCGCCCGACCGCATGAATCATCGGATAATTTTCGCTCAGCAGATCATCGCCGACGACCTGTGAAAACTGCGCGCCAAATTCTTTTGCCAGAGTTTCCAGAGCAGCCGCCAGATGCTGCGGCATCATATCGGCGGCCGGAGTATTCACCAGATCACGCACGTGACGGGTAGCGCTGACCAGCTGTTGGGCGTACGCCAGTGCGCCGCTGTCGGCCAGTAATAAACGCGCCTGTGGCTTACCCGGTTTGACATAACGCTCAAAGCGATAAGCGCCAGCGCCCCAGGCAAAGGCAATGCTGATTAACTGATCGGTATCGCTGATATTGTCGATCACGTAATCCGCTGCTGGCAGCAGGTTGGCCAGCTCGCCACAGGCAAACATATCGTCGAGGTTATCGCAGACAAAAAGCGCGCTTTGCAGGGAGCCATTGGCTGCGGGTAATAACTGTACTCCCTTGCCACTGTAGCCGCAGGCTTCCAGCCAGGCTTTTACGCCGTCTGCCTGCTGCTCCAGCCAGCGCGGAAAATCGCTGCTTTCAAGAATGGTAAGAGGGATACCTTGCTGGCCTGCGGCTAAAACATCAGACATGGAAACTCCGGACTACTGAAAATAATGTTCACAGTATAGGTAATTCCCGCAAATTACAGAATGGGCGGCACCAGCGACCTTGGTGGTGAATGTCAGCTTACTGCGCGCGGAAGCGCCAGCAGACGCGCCGGCAGACGTAACCCAGCACATGGATTAGAATACCCCACGGTTTTATTCAGGTATCTCTTCTATGAACGAATTTATTCCGGAGCTGATCGGCGGCACGCTGATTGGTCTGGCGGCAAGTCTGTTGTGGCTGGGCATTGGTCGTATCAGTGGTATGACCGGGGTGTTATCCAGTCTGTTTTTGCTGCGCGAAAAGCAGCGCTACTGGGCACTCTGGTTTCTGGCCGGACTGGTGCTGGCTTACCCTTTATATCTGGCTTTGGGTTACAGCGCGGCTATCGTCGTCACCAATAATACGCTGTTGCTGGGCAGTGCCGGTCTGCTGGTCGGATTCGGCACTTATATCGGCAATGGCTGTACCAGTGGTCATGGTGTGTGCGGTATGGGGCGGTTATCGCTGCGTTCTGCGGTGGCCACCGTCACTTTTATGGTTGCGGGTGTGGCCACTGTTGCGGTTATGAATCTGGCCGGAGGTATTTTATGAACGCACGCCTGCTGGGCCCGCTGGTGGCTCTGTCCAGTGGTCTGATTTTTGGGCTGGGGCTGCTGATTTCCGGAATGAATAACCCGGCGAAAGTGAGGGCATTTCTCGATGTTTTTGCTGCCTGGGACCCATCGCTGATCGCGGTTATGGGATCGGCCATTCCGGTGTTTGCGCTGTTTTTCTATTTCAGTAAACGCCGCAAAACGCCGTTCTGCGCCACGGCTTTTCATGAGCCTAAGCTGACACGTATTGATCTGCGTCTGCTGGCCGGAGCGCTGCTGTTTGGTATTGGCTGGGGCCTGGTTGGTCTTTGTCCGGGACCGGCGCTGGTGAACCTGCTCGCATTTGAGCCGGGTGTGCTGATCTTTGTGCTGGCCTTGTTAGCCGGCAACCGTATTGCACACTGGCTGGTAGGGCCTGTGCGATAACAGAGTCAGGCGGCTTTGTCGGTACACATCATACCGTCACACAGAGCGGCAGAGCCGGCAATACTGCCGGCATCGTCTTCTGAGCTGATGCGTAACGGTTCGACAACGGCGCTGTTGTTTTTCGCCTGACGGTTGCTGGCCATGGTTTCGCTAAACTGACGGGTGATGCCGGGCAGGAGGTCGAAATAGGCGGTAAAGTGGCGCTGTGGCTGTTGCTCTTGTTGTGCTTCTGCACTGGATTCCTGTGGAAATTCCATCTGAGTATCTTCCATTCTGGTTATTGAATCTGCACTGTAACGGACTGAGTCTGAACCTGAGCTGAATTTCCCGTTCAGCTGGCGTCGTTATTTATTCAGCTTTGGTTCACCTGCAGCGGGTATCCTGTTTAAATTGCCCGAATACTGATGTACAGGTACCCCACTCTTGATCCTCACTTTCATGTCGCTGCAATCTGTATTCAGTGCCCGGATGGCATCGCCTGCGTTGTCCCGGTCTGCTGATCGCCGTGCGCTGCGGTTGCTGTTATGCCTGCTGCTACAGGCGCTGGCATGGCCGGTGCTGGCCGGGCAGGATGACAAGCCGGAAGAAGAATCCGACTGGGTAGAGGAAACCATCAACCCTAAAACCGAATGGGTTGAGGAGGTGTTTACCCCATTTAACCGCTGGGTTGAGCGTAAAATTCAGGGCAAACCCGCTAAAACAGAACCGCCGGCGGTACCACCACCGGATGTGTTCTCACACCGGGTCAACCCTCCGGCAAATGCTATTTCGCCACAGGAAGCCGGGCGCTTATTGCGTTTGCTGTATCCGGGAGAAATCCTGCGTATTCATTTTGAGCCAGGCCCACCACCTTATTACCTGATCAAGCTGCTTGGCAGTAAGGGCAATATTGCCAGTTACTATATGCACGCAATCGATGGCACGCTGCTCGACACTATTCCCCCTGCAGCTGATACCGTCCCGGCGCGGCAGAACGAAGCACAAGGAGAACAGCGATGAAAATCCTGATTGTGGAAGACGATGCAAATCTGCGCAGCCAGCTGGCCGAAGGTCTGGATAAAGCCGGCTTTCAGTGCCAGTTGGCAGCCGATGGGCTGGAAGGTTATTTTCAGGCCAGCGAATATCCATACGATATGGCCATTATTGATCTGGGCCTGCCCAAAATTGATGGCATCGAGCTGATTCGTCGTCTGCGTAAAGATGGCTGTGCTTTTCCGCTGCTGATTCTGACAGCCAGAGGCGGCTGGAAAGCCAAGGTAGAAGGGCTGGAAGCCGGAGCGGATGACTATCTGGAAAAGCCCTTTCATATCGAGGAATTAATTGCGCGCAGCCGGGCGTTATTGCGCCGTATTACCGGCCACAGTGCCGTACTCAAAGCAGGCCCGCTGGAACTGGATGTGCAGAGTCAGCAGGTTTTGCTGGCAGGAGCCCGTCTGGAACTGACCGCATTTGAATACAAAATTCTGGAATATATGCTGCGTCACAGCAGTGAGGTTATTTCCAAAAATACCCTCACCGATTATCTGTATGCGCAGGATTTTGACCGTGACAGTAATGTGATTGAAGTACTGATTGGCCGGCTGCGTAAAAAGCTGGCTCAGGCGGATGGCTTCAGTCCGATTGTTACCCTGCGGGGGCGGGGTTATCAGTTTATAGCGGAAAACGGCTAATGCTGAATTCGCTGCGTGCCCGGCTGATGTTATTGACAACATTATTGTTGGCAGTATTAATGCTGGGTATTGGCGTATGGCTTTATCAGTCGTTTTATTACGCGCAGGTTAATGGTCTGCAGGAGCGTTTGCGCCTGCACAGCTATTCACTGCTGGCTTTGGCTGATTATCGCTCGGGCAAACTCTGGGTTCCTGATTACCTGCCGGAAGAACGCTTTAATCATACCGGCTCCGGTTTGTACGCTCAGATTCTGGATGCCTCTGATCAGATTGTCTGGCGCTCATTGTCCGCCAAAGAATTACCACCGGTGAGCGGCAGCAACGCCGCGCCTGGGGAGTGGCGTTACAGCTTTGCACGCATGCAGGGCGAAGAATATATGATTGCCCGGCTGGGGGTTAACTGGGGAAATGCCGGTAATAATAATCCGCAGTTTAATCTGCTGATGATTGAGAATCTGCATGATTTTAACCGGCAGCTGATCGACTACCGCAACAGTATGGATTATGCGCTGCTGACATTTGCGTTGCTGCTGATCGTTATGCAGCTGCTGATTCTGCGCTGGGGGTTGGCACCGCTACGTCGTGTCAGCCATGATCTGGAAAAACTGCAGCGCGGTGAACAGGCTGATTTAACCGGTGAGTATCCGCGTGAACTGCAGCCACTGACCACCAACCTGAATCAGTTGCTGCAGAGTGAGCGGGCACAGCGTGAACGTTACCGTAATATGCTCGCCGATTTATCACACAGTCTGAAAACGCCGCTGGCGGTGATGAGTGGCATGGTACATCAGCCGCAGATCAGTGATGATGACCGGCAGGAGCTGGAACGGCAGATTAATACGATGAGCGAGCGCATCCGGTTTCAGTTGCAGCGCGCGGTCAGCCAGGCACAAAGTTTCAGTCTGCAGAAAGTAGCGGTAAAACCGGTGGCAGAATCGCTGCTGGGTGTTATGAAAAAAGTGTATGCCGATAAACATCTGACCTTGCAGCTGGTTGCTGATGACGATGTATTCTTTCTGGGTGATGATAACGACCTGACCGAGATTATCGGTAATCTGCTGGATAATGCCTGTAAATATGGTCGTAGGCAGGTGCTGATCAGTGCGCATAATACTTTATCCGGCTGGCAGCTTTGTGTTGAGGATGACGGCCCGGGGGTTGCCGAAGAGCAACATGAGCATGTTCTGCAACGTGGTGTGCGCCTGGATACCATGACCGCGGGGCAGGGACTTGGGCTGGCACTGGTCAGTGATATTCTGGCATTGTATGACGCCCGCCTCAGTATTCGCGAGTCGCTGTTGGGCGGAGCCTGTTTTATTCTGGAGTTTGAAAATCAGGGAGCTCTCTGAGGTGTCGATGAACAAGGGATTAATCCGATGCAGCGTATTACGCAATATCAGCGTAATGCGTTTGTCTGTGCTGGCAGGATTGCTGTTTCTGACAGCCTGCTCCAGTGTCACTATTCGTCCTTATGGCGGCGAAAAAGACACTTCACCACCGGATTATCAGTCGAGCAAAACATTTTATCTGGCCGGGATTATTGGCGAACACGAAGTGAACACCAGTGTTATTTGTGGTGAACGGCGGGTTATGCAGATGCAGGCAATTACCAGCTTATCGGACTGGCTGCAGAGTGTACTGACACTACTGATTTATACGCCGCGTACGGCCAAGGTATGGTGTGATCATCCGGCACAGGAGACGCAGAATGACTGAATGGAAAATTGTCAGAACTGCAGCCGTTATTGCCTGCACACTGCTGTCAGCCTGCAGCACAATTCATTTTACCCATGACCTGAGCAGCAACCGTCAGCCGGCAGAACCTCTGCGCATCAAATGGCATGACACAACCATCGACGGCATGATTGAAATCAGCCCACCGGTGAATCTCTACCGTGAATGCCATGGCAAGCCCTGGAGTAAAGTAACGGTGGAGTACACCTTTGCCAATGGTCTGACCACAGCCCTGATCAGCGGCACCTTGGCCAGCGTGGCACCCGTTTTTGATTTGATCAGTGTGTATTCCCCATGGTCGGTACAGACCTACTGTTCTGTCTCCGTCAGCGATCTGCAGGCTGCTGCAGTCAGCAACAGTGACTGATATGTTTATCGCAGCACCGGAGTGCTGCGGTGTTTGCCGCGTATTAGGGCCTGTCGACACTAATTAAACAGGCCTGTTATCGGCTAAAAACTCCTCAGACAAGGCGCTGAGAGT
>NZ_DDCJ01000151.1:17574-37269 GCF_002335285.1 Thalassolituus sp. UBA2009 | reverse complement strand
TTACTTAGTGTCGACAGGCCCTAACAGCGACTCTTTGTTGGATAATTCCTCAGAACTGGTAATTCACCTGCAGGTAAGTCCGGTCACCGCCTTCGTCTTTATCAAAGCCGTAGGCGTAACCCAGACGTACCGGCAGCGCAAAACCATACATCACAACAACTTCTGTCATCAGCTCCATACCGGCGCTGGTCAGATAATGTGAGCGCCCGCCTTCCTGCCAGGCGGCACCATGATCGGCAAAAATATTGGCATTAATACCACCAAGACCAATAGGTAATAAATTCCAGCCACGTTCAATGTTCAGCAACGGGAAACGATATTCGAGGCTGTTGGTCTGAATGCGGTTACCTTGCTGCACATTTTCTTTATAGCCACGCAATGCCCATTGATCGCGGCCAAATAATGACTGCTCCAGAACACCTTCTTCACCGCCCAGCTCAAAGGGTTCCGGTTGTTCGAAACCATAAGCGCCGCTGCTGTGCAGAGCCAGTACCTGATTGCCGGGTAAATCAATAAAATGACTGATGCTGGCATTGATGATGTCGCCGCGGTAGTCGCTGTCGAGATAATCGTTGGATTCCCACAGAAGAGTCGCCTGAGTTCCCCAGCTGACCGAAATCGACTGGCTGTACATTTCGCGGTTATCAAAATCCAGACGGGCGCCGATAACCGAATTATGTAAGCTGTTTTCCTCGCGCAATAAATCATCGGCCGGAATATCGTACTCGTGGCTGCGGTTAATACCGGCGCTTAACTGCAGTTTATTTTCCAGAAAATCGATAATATTAGTGCGCGCCAGTTCTACCGTGTCTTCGCGGCGGATGCGTTGCAATTTGTCATTATCATCGAGGTAATAGCTGTGATTACGCTGCGCCAGTAACTGCCACTGGTTATTGTAGGAATACATCAGGTTGCCACTCGCGATGTCGTTTTCGGTATCGACAAACAGAGTGCTGCTGTAATTATGCCGCCCGAGGGCATCCTGACCGGAAGTGCTCAGTCCGATGGCATTATATTCTTCGTTGCCCGAATACACCGGCAGCCACTGCTGTGGCATCAGGCTCGACCATGGGCTGTATTCTTCGGCTTCGCTATGTGTCTGTGGCTGATTATATAAGGGGGCATAATCGTACTGGCTCTGCAGCTCAGATAACGGCAATACCGCCAGCGGTTTACGTTCGGAAGCCGGCAGGCGTACGTGGCTGAAGCCACGGGCCTGATAACTCTGGAAATAAATATCATCGCCCACCAGAACCGGTTGCACTGCACCGCCTAATAAATGGGTTAGCTGGGACACCTCTCCGCTGGCCAGATTCAGACTGAAAATATTATAGGTAGCCGTCGCGCTGGCCAGATCAACACCTTTAACGTTGCTGTAATCGGCGCTGAAAATAATATGCTGATCGTCGTGGCTGAAATTCGGACTGCTTTCATTGGCGCGGGTATTGGTCAGCGGCAACCATTGTGGTTGCTCAGTCTGCATATTCAGTAATTCAAGGTTCCAGCCCTGTTGCTTGCGTTTAATGCTGGCAACGATTTTTTTCCCGTCGTGGGAGATGGCGTAATCGTTGATAACATCATCCAGCGATCCCTGCCACAGAGTGCGGATAAAGTGCCCGTTCTTATCCAGCATATCCAGTTGGCTGACACCGGCCTGAATACGTTTGGCAATTAAATAGGGTTGTTGTGGGTCGGCTGCGTTTGGCATCCAGCGTACGGCACGATAGCGCTGACCGCTGGTCAGGCGTTGCTCGCCACCGTCACGCATAATAAAAATATCACTCCAGCCGCGCAGGTCGGCACGGTCGGTAATACGGGTATAGGCAATATCCCCCCGGGGACTGACATCCAGGCTGAGCATGCCGGTGGTTTGCAGTAATACTTCGCTGACCGGATTTTCGGCTGTGTTGCTGGCAGAGCGGACCTTGACCAGACTGTTACGGTCTTTACCGTTTTCACGCAGGTAATAATAATTTTTACCATCGCTGGCAGCAGCATCGATGGATAAACCTTCGTTGCTGATAGCCTGTACCGGGGTGTCAGCTGTCTTTTTCAGCTCGGTAATTTGTGGGGCAAAACGCTGCTGCAGCCAGACTTTAAACTCCTGCCATAACACCTCATGGCTTTTGCCGAAGACTTTACGCGCTTCGTAATTCTGCAAAAAGAACGGAATAATATTGCGCGAGTATTCACTCAGGTAATCACGGATTTTGTCATCACCGTAGGTGTCGGCGATAAACTGCCAGTAGTAGTAACCGTACAGGTAATGCTTACCCAGCGGCCAGTCACGCAGGGTAACCACTGCCTGAGATAAATCGTCGATACCATTAATGACCTCCATACGCATCATCATGTCGTAGGTTGTGCTCTGGCCACGGCCATAACCCTGAGCTGCGCTGGTTTCTTTGTAGACTGCCAGTCCCTCAATGATAAAACCCGGCGTGTAGGCATGAGGAAAGGTCAGCGGATTACGTCCCAGAATCTTACGGATGAAAGCCGGAATGCCGCGCGCCATATCAACATGAATGATATGCGTCAGCTCGTGGGTGATCAGCAGATTCAGCCAGTCGTCATAGGCTTCCAGCGTGCTGTTGCCATCGGGCGGACTTAAAAACAGCCGGATCTGATTAAAAGGCTCCGGATGTGCCCAGCCGTTGGAAAAATCAAAGTCGTCGGTCAATACCACATGAACGCGGTCTTTGGGCGTCCAGTCAAAATCCTGCGTCAGTTCGCTCCAGGCCCGCTCGGCAATCACAGCGGCCCGTTCGGCCTGCGCTTTATGGGCCGGAATAAAATGAAAGTAAAAGTGGTCGCTGCTGAAGGTCTGCCATTCCATACCGGGCAGGTCCGGGCTGACCGCCAGTGGGTTTTCGGCATGCGCGGCCGGAGTCAGAACCATGGCCGGGCCGGCCAGCAGCAGACTGATGGCGCTGGCCAGTAACAGCTGCCGGCTCTTCAGGGTCTGTGCCGGCGGCAGAAGTGCATCAGAATGGGATATCAATAAGGTAGGGTGTGGATACGTCATACCGCAATCTCCGTTAAAAACCGCGGCAGTATAGGAATTGGCCACTGAACCCGTGGTGAACCACTGGGCGCTGAATGATTCAGTCGCGGTTCAGCTATAACGGTGGGTGTGGTGGATTGTGCAAAGATTGATCCGTCGTCAGACCTCTGGTAGACTCCGCGCTCCTTTTTATCCGTATATTGGCCCTCGGGCGAACAACGGACTCCTTGCCTTACCGGATGGGCCGGAAGGCTGACTACCCATAAGGAGTTGACAATGCGTCACTACGAAATCGTTTTTCTGGTTCACCCAGATCAAAGCGAGCAGGTACCTGCGATGGTTGAGCGTTACACTAACTCAATCGAAGCCGCTAACGGCAAAATTCACCGTTTCGAAGACTGGGGCCGTCGTCACCTGGCTTACCCAATCAACGATGTGCACAAAGCCCACTACATCCTGATGAACATCGAATGTACTCAGGAAGTTCTGGACGAACTGACCACCAACTTCCGTTACAACGACGCTGTTCTGCGTAACATGGTGATCCGTTGTGATGAAGCCATCACCGAAATCTCTCCGATCAAAGCTGCTGAAAGCCGCGAAGATCGTCGTCGTTCCGAGCCACGCGCTGAAGAATCTGAAAGCGCTGCGGAAGAAGCGGATGACGCTGACGAGATCGATTCTGACGATAACGCTGAATAAGAGAGGATTTGAGTCATGGCACGTTTTTTCCGTCGTCGTAAGTTCTGCCGTTTCACTGCTGAAGGCGTAAGCCAGATCGATTACAAAGATCTGGATACCCTGAAAGGCTACATCACTGAAACTGGCAAAATCGTACCAAGCCGTATCACTGGTACCCGTGCTAAGTATCAGCGTCAGCTGTCTACTGCGATCAAGCGCGCGCGCTACATCGCACTGCTGCCGTACACTGATCAGCACGATAACTAAGTTTTCTGCCTGCCTGCGTCGTCATAACGGCGTCAGAAATGGTCTCGAAGTGCTCATTTACAACACGTAAACTCCGCCTTCTCGACCATTTCTTCCTTGTTCTGACTTCCTCGGCTACGCCAGAAAGTCAGAGCAAAAAGGCAGCGTAATCACTTAGGACTGTAATATGAAAGCACTGGCACGTTGGGCTATGACCGGACGCTGGCAGGCAGCGGTTGCTGCCGGTGGCTGTCTGGCTGTGCCACTGCTGTTCTGGATCGGAGCAGCCATTCTGGCGCTGGTTATCCTGCGTCAGGGTGTCCGTGAAGGGGGACAGGTGGTTTTATGGGCGGTTTTACCGGCCATCGCCTGGAGCGCCATTGGCGATCCGACCCCGTTACTCGTTGCCATTGGCACCAGCGCCATGGCCGCGTTGCTGCGCTACAGTATCCGCCTTGACTGGTCGATGCTGCTGGCCTGTGCTCTGGGCGTGCTGGTGTATCTGTTGTTGCCGCTGATGTTGTCTGAGGTTCTGCCTCAGGTTGTGGCCAGCAGTGAAACCGCCGTCAGTGAAGCACTGAAAGATCAGCCGGAATTACTGGCTCATCTGCAGCCACTGATCGCCCCGATGATCAGCGGAGTGCTTGCTGCTCTGCATGTGCTGGTATTTATTTTGTGTCTGTTACTGGGACGCTACTGGCAAAGCGAACTGTATAACCCCGGCGGCTTCGGCACCGAGTTTAAGCAGCTGCGTTTGCCTCTGGCCTTCAGCTTACCGGCGGTGCTGGTTTGTCTGACTGCCGGACAGTTGCAGCCTGAACTGGCAGGATTAACGCCCGTATTAACGGTACCGTTAATGATTGCTGGTCTGGCCTTGTTCCATGGTGTTGTGAAAATATCACAGGCCAGTCCGAACTGGATGTTGCTGGTGTATCTGGCACTGATGTTGTTCGGGCCTTACATGTACACATTACTAATTTTCGTAGCGTTGCTGGATAGTTTACTGAACATCCGCGCGCGACTAAAAGACACGGCGGGTAATGCATAGCCGCCCTGTAATGAGGATTTTAAGATGCAAATTATTCTGTTAGAAAAAGTAGCAAACCTGGGTTCACTGGGTGAACAGGTTAACGTTAAGCCAGGTTATGCCCGTAACTTCCTGTTCCCACAGGGTAAAGCGGTTCCTGCGACCAAAGCCAACGTTGAGCATTTCGAAGCCCGTCGTGCTGATCTGGAAGCTCAGGCAGCTGCCAAACTGGCTGATGCACAGGCCCGTAAAGAAAAAATCGAAGAAATCGAACTGTCTGTTGCTGTTAAAGCTGGCGACGAAGGCAAACTGTTCGGTTCTCTGGGCAACCGCGACATCGCAGACCTGATCTCTCAGGCTGGCGTTGAAGTGAGCAAAGCTGAAGTTCGTCTGCCAAACGGTCCTATCCGTGCTGTTGGCGAATTCGATATCGCGATTCACCTGCACGCAGAAGTGAACGCAACTCTGAAACTGCATGTAGTAGCAGAATAATTCAGAGGCTTATGGCTGCCGCATCGGCGGATGCCGGCTGGCAGCGATGAGCAAGATAAGGCACTATTAGCGACCAGCTGATAGTGCCTTTTTTTATGTCCGCTCCATTGCCGGAAGGCGGGCCGCTATCACCTTTTATTGTCTGAACACCTCCGGGAACCGCCTGCATGAATGATGAGTATTCTGCGCAGCCATATGAGCAAAGGCAGGAAAGCAGCCAGCGCACGCCGCCGCACTCGGTAGAGGCGGAGCAATCGGTGCTTGGCTCGCTGATGCTTGATGAGCGCGCCTGGGAAACGGTTGCTGAAACCCTGCAGGACAGCGACTTTTACCGTCACGACCACCGCCTGATTTTCCGCGCCATCAAACATCTGGTTGATCAGGAGCAGCCGATCGACGTGGTGACGGTTGCCGAAGAGCTGGAAGAGCGTGGCAAGCTGGAGAGCGTCGGCGGCGCCGCCTATCTGAGCCGTCTGGTCGATATGACGCCATCGATCGACAACTGCTCAGCCTACGGTGAAATCGTGCGTGAACGCTCACAGCAGCGCCGCCTGATTGAAGCTGCCTCCGACATCATGGCCAAAGCTTATGAACCGGAGGGGGAAACCTCGCTGACGCTGGTATCGGACGCGGAAAAAGCCATTGCCCAGATTGCCGAAGGCAGCCGCAAAGACGGCGGTCCGCAACTGGTAGCGCCGATTCTGAAAAATACCCTCGAACAGCTCGATCAGATGTTCAATCAGCCGGATGGCCTGACTGGTATTACCACCGGCTTTAATGAAATCGACAACCGCACTTCCGGCTGGCAGAAGGCCGACCTGGTGATTGTCGCGGCGCGTCCGTCGATGGGTAAAACCACCTACGCCATGAACCTGGTGGAAAATGCTTTATTGGCGACGAAGCGTCCATGTCTGGTGTTCAGTCTGGAGATGCCATCGGAATCCATTGTGATGCGTATGTTGTCGTCTATCGGCAAAATCGACCAGACCCGTATCCGTTCCGGTAAATTAATCGACGAAGACTGGCCGAAATTATCCGCTGCGGTGAATCTGTTAAAAGATCTGCCGCTGTATATCGACGATACCCCGGCGCTGACGCCACAGGAAATGCGTGCCCGCGCGCGTAAAGTCTACCGCGAAAACAACAACGATCTGGCCCTGATCATGGTCGACTACCTGCAGCTGATGCGGGTGTCCGGGCCGTCAGAAGGCCGTACCCAGGAAATTTCGGAAATTTCGCGCACCCTGAAAGTCATCGCCAAAGAATTTAACTGCCCGATGATTGCCCTGTCGCAGCTTAACCGCTCGCTGGAACAACGGCCGAATAAACGTCCGGTCAGTTCCGACCTGCGGGAATCCGGTGCGATCGAGCAGGACGCCGATATTATTCAGTTTATTTACCGCGACGAAGTGTATAACGAAGACACGCCGGACAAAGGTGTGGCCGAAATTATTACCGGTAAACACCGTAACGGTCCTATTGGTATCGACCGTCTGGCTTTTATCGGTAAATACACCCGCTTTGAGAATCTGGCCCGCCCTTATGATGGCGGCGATGATGAGTATTAATTAAAAACCCGCCGCCACTATGGTGGCGGGTTTCATCTCCTGGATTTCAGTATGAAATTTACCCCCGAATTATCCTTCTCCGGTGGCCGTGTCCGGCCTCTGACTTACGATGATGTGGATGCATTATTCGAACTGTATCAGCACCCTGAATTACCGGGCCAGCGGGTACTGGACAATAAAGATAACCTGATCCGTATGGTCGACCTGAGCGTGCAGATGGCCGCCACCCAACGCGGCATGATGTGGGCTCTGGAAGTGGATGGCGCCATCACCGGCATGGTCAGTGCCTTTGACTGGCAGCCGTCATTACTGCGCACCATGCTGCGCGTTGATGGTCTGCCGCAATTAACGCTGGCGCAGCGCAGTGCCGCGTTAAAAGTCTGTATGGATTTTATGGCGGAAAAATATCACCTGCGTAATTTTGGTTATCAGTGGATTGAAGGCCAGAACGAAGAATTTAAAACCATGCTCACGGAGCTGGGCTTTAAACAAAGTGCGGTGATGCGTGATGCCTGGCGCAGCGGTGAAACATCCTTCGCGAATGTGGTGCAATTTAATATCGTACTGGATAAGAAAAAGCCGGTTGCCGGTCGCCTGGGTGAAGACAGTGATATTAATCCCGGCCAGAATCTGAATGGCGATAACAACAAAGACGGAGGTGCTGCATGAACTGGAATTTTTCCGCCGGTAATTTCAGCCTGCGCCTGCCGGTATCCGAGCAGGACGGTGATGCGCTGTTCGCCTTATTAAAAGAACAGAGCCGGGTTGATCATATTCCGCGTTCAGCCATGACGGTGGATGTTCAGGCGCTGGATGAGTTGCGCCGTATGGCGATGCGCTTTGAAACCCGCGAGGCCGCTTTCTGGCTGGTGGAAGGTCTGTACGATAAACAGCTGATTGCGCGTATCGGTATTCAGAAAATTAACTGGATGCTGAGCTGTGCCCAGTTGCAGTGGGAACTGAGCGACGCGGCCGACTTGCCGGTGCTGCAGGAAGTTATGCCACCACTGCTGAATTTCTGCTTTAGCGAACTCGGGCTGCACCGTATTGAAGTGCGTCTGCGTGCCGGTTCTGAGCCGCATGAAACGCTGCTGCAGCAACTGGGTTTTCACTACGAAGGCTGCCTGCCTGCTCAGATTGAATATAACGACACCAGTGTCGATATGGCGTTGTACTCCAGATTGTCTACGGACTGAGATTGGTCGAATACAAAAGGAATTATTTTGCGATACATTGCATTTTTGTTGTTTCCTCTGATCGCCATAACCGCTGTTGCGGGTGAGTTGGACAATTTTGAAGCTTCAGCCAATAAGCCTCAAAAGAAAAAAGCATCAACTTTGCCGAAGGCACCTGACAGTACAGGTTCAGACGAATTGGATGCGGATATCAGGGCATCTGCTATTGAGCTGACGGTGAAAATAGTTGGTGGTGTGATACTTTTAGGCACTGCGGGCAGCTTGAATGCAGCGAATGAACGCTTGGGAAGCGACGATGTGATTGTAGAGCTTCCGTATGATTGGTCTCTGTCTGATATGGCAACTCCCTTTGTTCAGGTAGATCTTGCTCGTGGCTCGGGTGATCACATTGAATGGCGGGATAAAAGAATCGAGGCTGGATTCGGCCCTGTCAGTGCATTTCATCGCAAATCTGTTTATCAGGAACCGGACACTGATGATGAAATGTACATCATAAACAACGGTTTTAATTATCGGCTTTTATTTGGTAAACGGGTTGAGGTTGATCTTGGCATTGGCAGATACCGTCTGACTGGGAATCAGCGTTACAGTAGTGAGTCTTTTCAGTTCGGATTAAATATTCAGATCACAGATAATGTGTGGCTGGATTATAACCGAACCTCGGTGAGTGGCAGGAACCTGAATCTGGCGGACAGTGAATATGCGGTGCTGTATGGCGTCAAACATATATTCCTGAGCCTTGCGTACCGAAGTCTGGACGCTCAGGATTCTTCTCTGGATGGCTTAGTCACAGGCATAACTCTGCTCTACTAGATAATCTCTTAAAACCTGGATTCAGCGCTGATAAATTGTTTGCCGATGTGGTGCTCCAGTTTATCCAAGGATAACTGAAAACTGTTCAAGTATTAGAGCATCAGGGCCTGAATCGCCCGTTGCCCGTCGTGTTCGGCGGGCTCCGACATCATGCTGAGTTCCTGCAGCAATACCTTCAGAGTTTTGTTCCAGTCGGTGATAAATTTCTGATTGGCTTTGGCATAACGCCTGATGTTGGTGTCAATCCAGAACAGCTCACCGTTATCATTCGTCATCATATTGCGGAAAGATAAATCCCGGTACACACAGCGGGCATCGCGCAGGCGCTGCAGATCGCGTATCAGCAGGGTCAGTATTCTTTGCCGGGCAGTCTGATCACAATGACGGAAATGATGTTTGACGATGTTCACCGCCGGATGTTTTTTCATCAGGTAATAACCAGTTACCCCCCACAGATGCCCCGGAATAAAAGCCATACCGTATTCCAGAACAGTGGGGACGCGCAGGCCAATATTCTGCAGAAAAATACAGCTTCTCAGTTCGGCGGAAATTTTACTGGCACCAAAAAAGATACGCAGATTGTCGTGCCAGGTGCGCTGCTTAATGTACTTAACGATGTAACCTTCGGGGGTTTCAATCACCCGGGATATTTCATCATTTTTAATTTCATGAGCGCTTTTTTCCTGCCAGTGCGGCGCCTGTGGTTTTCTGTGGACAATAAAGCACTGGCGCTGCCGGTCTTTATTAATCGTCCTTACTTCAAGGCTGTGCTCAGGAAACTGATTCAGTACGGAGGTGAAAAAAGGCATAGGTTTCTTGCCAAAAAAATGGGCGTCTGTTGCGATTCTGCCTGACCGGCAGATATTGCAGTCTATACGGTATTTGTCCTGCACTCCCGGATAATATAGGCTAGTCTGCATCTGAGAATCAGTGTTTCATTCACTGAATTTATCCGGCGCAGAGTTTCTGCCTGAACCCGCCAGCCATTTGCCGACAAGGAGTCTGCGATGCTTAACGCCGTCATCGACCTTTCCCACCATAATCAGATCAGCAGTTTCCAGCAGATAAAAGACGCCGGTATTCTTGCGGTTATTCATAAGGCCACCCAGGGGCAGAGTTACACCGATCCGACGTTCAGCAGCCATCGTGATGCTGCACATGGCGTGGGGCTGAAATTCGGTGCGTATCATTTTGGTACCGGTGGTGATGCTGTCGCACAGGCCGAGCATTTTCTCAGCGTAGCCGGCAACGGTGGCCTGCTGGTGCTCGATTTTGAAGATAATACTCAGGGTCAGAGCATGACGCTGGCGGAAGCGGAAGCCTTTGTCAGCCATATTTATTCAGTAACCGGACGCTATCCCGGATTGTATTCCGGTAATACGCTGCGTGAAGCTCTGGCCGCAGCTGGTGTTAACCGCCCGGAGCAAACGGTGCTGTCAAATTGCTGGTTGTGGCTGGCGCGCTACGGTGCAGCACCGGTTGTACCGTCACCATGGTCGCAGTGGACCCTGTGGCAATACACCGATGGTAATGTCGGTGATGAGCCGCATACCGTCGATGGTGTCGGCCCCTGTGACCGTGAGCAGTTTAATGGTACTGCCGGGGAGCTGGCGACATTCTGGGCGGCGCAATGCGGTTGAGAGAAGGCCGCCGATAATACGGTTCTGAAGTGATGTAAGTCAGTGGATTGTACGGTGCTGCTGGTGAGGACGGTTGCTGACAGTATCGTTCGCTGGCAGTAATAAACGTTGCATCACATCACGGGTATCAAAGGCATATTTCTGCGCTGATGTTCCGTGGCTGCGGGTCAGGCTGCGGAAATTCATACTCTGCCAGCGCTGCGGGTCCAACAGTTGTCGGTAACGGGCAAGATTACTGTGCGTAATAATATCCATGCGCCGCAGAATATTTGCTTCCTGTGCATCCGGCCCTTTGCCATTGGCGTGGTCGTAAATTATGGCCAGTGCCAGCGCACCATCCATAAACTGTCCTCCGGCGGAGGCGAATAATGAACCATCGTCAATGGCGTTGAGGGCTTCTGCTGTCCAGTCGGTACCGACAATCAGAATGTCTTTACCCGCATGCCGTCCGAGCGCCTGAGCTTGTTGTATGACAGCCATGGCCATTACATCGCTGGCCGTCCAGATCAGACTGGCAGACGGATAACGTTGCAGTAACGCCCAGCTTTGTCGCTGAGCGGTGTTGGCTGACCAGTTAGCGTGTACCAATTGCATCAACAGCGTATTGTCCTGCTCATTGATTGCCTGCAGCAGCCCTTCATTGCGCAAGACGGTGGCTGATGTATCACGCATGCCGGAGATACCAATCAGCTCTAATTTGCCGCTGGCGCCCTGCAATGATAAATGCCGGCCTTCGGCGATCAGTTGTCGGCTTAATTCATAACTGGCCTGGCGGTCATCCGGCATGATGCGCGCAAGAAAATGCGGAAATTTATCCTGCGGTGTACCCGCGTCTTTCTGATCCTGTTGCGGAATATCGGTACTGATGAGCAGCGTATAAACGCCAGCTTTTTCTGCAGCCTGAAGAATCTGCCAGCCCTGAGAAAAAAAGTAATTACATATCAGATAATCAGGAGGGTTTTCACGGTTAAGAATGTCGTAGGCTTGTTGTGTTGTGTGAAAGCGATTATCTGCGCCATACACAATTTCAAGATCAATCCCCAGATCTGCAGCTGCCGCCTGCATAAACTGTGTTTGCATATTCCAGAATAGATTGGCCGGAGTGCTTGGATTCAGCATGGTAACGCGAATACTATCTGGCGTTGCCTGACTCTGATTAGCCAGCAGCAGAACAATCATCATTCCTGCCAACAGGACACTGCGTAACGTTCCGGTGTGAGCGGTCATAACCCGAATAATCCATTATTACTGTTGCAACGGGGCAGTATAGCAGTGCTTATCGCGGTATTAATGTAACAGTGTGTTTAAGGCACCTCTGGATAATTCTTTGCCCGATATGGCTCCGGCCCCAATTCAGCAGATACTGATGTTGGGCCGGATAACCACGATATTGGCCGACGTTTCAGGGGCGGTTGTATTATTTAAACGCCCACTGCATTTTTAACCATAGTGTGCGTCCGGGTTCATTTACCCGGGTGGTGCTTTCGTAACCCGGAATAGCCGCACCGCTGCGGGAGATATGTTCGGCGTAGGTAACGTCAAACAGATTATCGATACCGGCGGTCAGCAGCATATCGTCCAGCGGGCGATAACCGGCATTCAGCGAGAACACATTAAAGCCACCGCTTTTACCAATATCCTGACCGACAATATTACCGCTGCCTTCAGCAACGCGGTTCTGCTCTGCGACTAAGCGCCATAACGCACCGGCTGACCATAAACCGTTGTCGTAATTCAGACCGAAGCGGGCTTCGAGAGGAGGCATCTGGCCCAGTGCGCGGTGGTCGCTGTCGTTTTCGCCATGCACCCAGGCGAGGGTGGCGGTGCTGTTCCAGCCGGGGGTAAATTCCCAGCGGCTGTCGGCTTCTGCACCGTAGCTGGTGGCGTCGATATTACGTGCATTACTGGCAAAGGCACTCACCTCCGGCAGGGTTTCAATCAGGATGTAATCTTTGTGTTTGGTATAAAATGCCGATACCGATGCCTGCACATCCTTGCTGTTGTGCAGCGCGCCGATATCCAGCTGAGTGGTTTTTTCCGGATCAATATCAAAGGTTGATGCCATGCCTGTCATCATAGTGCTGGTGGCTGCCGGATTTTTACTGCGCTCCCAGTAATCGGCAGCACGTTCGCTGTGTCCCAGGCCGGCGTATAAACGATTGGTGTTGTTCAGCTGGTGTTCGTAGCGGATAAAACCATTACGCAGCGTGTTGTTGTCATCTGTGTCACTGGTGGTTTTATTGCTGCGTAAATCTTCGGCTTTATCTTTATTGATGCGTACACCGGCATGCACACTGTGGCCAGCGTTATAGCGATGATCCAGTTCGGCATAAATACCGTTGCTGGCGAAGCGCATATCATCCACACGGCTCAGGCTTTCGTAATCCGGTGTGCCACTCATGCTGCTGGCTTTACGCAGCGAGTGTTCATTGCGCTGGGTATCAACGCCGATTTCCAGTTTGGTCGTATTGCTTAATGCCAGCGTGCTGCTGAGACTGGCGCCTTTGGTTAAACGATCCGGGTTGGAAACCATTTTCATACCGCTGTTAGCGCGTAATGAATAATTATCCATCACGTGGTCAACGTAATTACGGTAAATACGGGCTTTTACGTTATTAAACAGCGGCGAGATATTTTCCTGTTCGAAGCTCAGGCCTAAGTTGGAACGATCGAATTCTGCGCCGTCCATGCTGCGGTCGCCGTAGCGTGCTTCACCATCGCTTCTGGCGCCGCTCAGTTCGATGCGGGTATCGTTATCCGGCGTCCAGCCCAGGGCTGCGTTGGTACTCCAGCGGGTATAGGCCGAGTGTACTTCGTTGCCGTCACCGTCTTCATAGTTATTGGCGTCGGAGCGGGTACCGCTTAAATCGATATAGCCTTTCTGGCCACCGGCCAGCAGATGGGCAACCTGATCGTTACGGTCGGCGCTGCCTGCCAGCAGGCTGACTTCGCCCTGTACCGGTGTAGTGGAAAAATCCGGCGCAGCACGTTCAAACATCACCACAGCGGCACTGTTGCCGGGGCCGTATTTAACCGTTTGCGGGCCTTTTAATACGGTCACTTCGTCATAGGCTTCGGGGAAAACATAAGCGGTGGGCGGGTCCATACGCATACCGCAGCCGCCGAGAATCATTTCACCATCCAGTAAAATGCCCAGGCGTGATGCTGCCATGCCACGGAATACCGGATCACCGTCGGTACCGCCTTTGCGGATCACTGAAAAGCCAGGAATATTCTTTAATAAATCGGCACCATCATGGGCAGGAATGGGCTGGCGCGGCGCTTTCGGGTCGGTGGTAACTGTCAGTACATCGCTCATTGGCGGAGCGGTAACCACCATCGGCTCCAGTTGGGTTGCAGTATCAGCTTCTGCCGCCAGGGCATTCTGCACGCTCAGGGAAGTAATCAGAAACGCTAATAAGGATGGTCGGAAGGCCGGCATAAATACTCCGCAATAAAAAGATAAATACATCAATGGCGCGCAGGGTAACTGCTGGGGCGCCTGTGCGGGATGCGACAGGGTGTCGCAGGGCTGATATGCGTCAGTTATTGCCTGTCTGGCCGGCGTTAGCGAAAAGTCTCATGCCTGAGAATGGATTGCGGTGTTAGGGTAATTGTTCTGTCACAGTGGCAGCCCATAACAACAAAATCACCCGATCCGGAACGATATGAGGCCTTTTATGGCAGGACGATACGACTCTTCCGCAGAGCATCAGGCAACACCGGGAAACCCGCGTATGCTGCTGGCGGCGTTACTGCTGCTGGTGGGTGTGCCATTGCTGGTGTATCTGTTTCTGGCCCCCGCTCAGAACGAGCAGGCGGCGGATGTGGAAACCTACAGCACGGTGAGCGCCGAGCAGCGTGCGCTGCGGCTGGATGACGGTTCAGAATTACGCCTGCAGGAAAACAGCAGTGTGGCCGTGCGTTACAGTGCAGAGCAGCGCCGCGTGCAGCTGCTGCGTGGTGAAGTGCTGTTTATTATTGCTCCGGACAATGTCCGGCCATTCTGGGCGCAGGCCGGAACCCTGAGACTGCGCGCCGATGCCAGTGCTTTTGCACTGCAGATGGGCGAGGGGGTTGTGGCACTTGAGGTACTGGAAGGCAGTGTGCGTGCACAGTCTGGCGGTGGTGTGCAGACACTGAATGCCGGCGAGCGGGTAGAACTGGCACTCAGCCGCTGAATTATTTTCCGTTGTAATGTCCCCCTTTGACGCCTTGCGGCGTCTTCTTGCCTTTAATTAGTGTGAACAGGCCCTGGAGCAGCGCATGGCTGCTCAGCCGTTCCGGCATAATTCGGGGGTTTATTCATAATGTTGTCATCCGCCGCTGGCAGATTGCGCCCTTCTGTATGCGATATCGGGGGCTCCATGTCAGCAGGCAAGTCATATTCTGCCGGGGTTAAGTGTAATCAGCCTCAGGCTTATGCTCAGCAGCTGACCGGGCATCTGCCGAATATCCGCAATTATATTGCCAGCCGGGTGTACAACCATCAGGACGTGGACGACCTGCTGCACGACACCCTGGTGCGCGCATTAACAGCGGTAGCGAAAAAACCGGTGGATAACCTGCTGGCGTATAGCCTGACCGTGGCCCGCAGTGTGGTTTTTGATTACTGGAACCGTAACCGCCAGCAGCCATCCGGCAGTGACAGCGTACCGGAAATGGCATCCATCCCCTTGGACGATGTGCATATTCAGGCGCAGAAGCTGGAACAACTAGAAAAAATCCTGCAGCAGCTGCCACCATTAAGACGGCAGGTTTTTATCATGCGCCGCTTACAGGGCAAATCGCGTGAAGCGATTGCGCAGGAATTAAATATGAACATCGAAGCCGTTAAAAAACACATCACCAGAGCCACGCTGAGTATTGCGGAAGCCATGGAAAAAAGTGGCTGTTAATCCGGCGCCGGCCGACCGCCGGAATTGAAAAGTTAGTGCGGAATACGCGGTATATGACCATACAAACAACAGACAATAACATCCGTGAACAGGCTGCAGACTGGTACGACCGGCTGCATGAGCTGAACGCGGCAGAACAGCAACAATATCAACGCTGGCTGATGCAAAGCCCGCAGCATGCGGCAGCCATGAGCTGGCTGCAGCAACAGCTGGGTGAACACGACGAGGCGTTATTAATCGCGCTGGAACGTGTGGCCACAGCAAAGCACAAAGCTCCGTCAGTTGCGGCGAAAGAGGGCGAGGAGGTTTTGCCAGCCAGGGGAGCAAAACTGCTGCAAACACTGTGGCAAAAGCTGTGGCCTGTATCCGGCCCGCGCTGGTGGCCGGCACCGGCGGCACTGGCCATGATGCTGGCACTGGTGCTGGCTTATCCGCTGCTAATGCCGCCGTCTGTACCGGCTGTTCAGCCGCTCAGTTTTAATACCGCCGTGGGCGAGCAGCGGCGTGAGCGCCTGGCGGATGGTTCAGAAATACACCTGAATGCCGGTTCTGCGGTATCGGTGGTGCTGGAGGAAAAACAGCGGCTGGTCAGCCTGACTCAGGGCGAAGCCTATTTCTCGGTCGCAGCCGATAAGCAGCGACCGTTTTATGTTGATGCCGGCAAGGTGCAGATCCGGGTTGTCGGTACCGCATTTAATGTGGATAACACCGCCGGAGCGATCAGTGTTGTGGTTGAGCATGGCGAAGTAAAGGTAACACTCGCCGGGCAGGAATGGACGCTGCATGCCGGTGACGGTGTGCGTATCAGTGCCGACCGTGGCGAACGTTTTCAGCGTGCTGTGGTATCCGACTGGCGTCAGGACTGGCGCCGTGCAGAGGCGGAACCGCTGGCCGATGTGGTCGCGCATTTACAGCGCTATTCGGCGCGGCCCATCCGTTTGCAGGGCATTGAGCAGACGTTGCCGTTTTCCGGCCGTTATAACCAGAGCGATGTGGAAGGAACCCTCAGCCTGATTGCCAGTTTGTTTGATCTGTCACTGCAGGTCAGTGACGATCTGATACTGCTGTCGGGCAATGATCCGGAAACGCGCTGAAGAGCAACGGAACATGCGCAGCTGGCGCAGATTATGGCCGCAGCTGGGGCTCGGCCTGCTGCTGACCGGCAGCGCTTATACACAGGCCGCCAACCGCTGCTTCTATGATGGCGTCAGCCAGACAACCCTCAGTCATATTATTCAGCAAGTGTCTGACCGTTATCAGCTGGCGGTGCTGACCAATTATCCGCAGCCGGATACAACCTGGCTGGCACAGCCACTGGGTGATTGTTCGCTGAGCGAATTTCTTAACTATGCCACCGCCAACAGTGGCTGGCATTACCGCCAGACCGCTGCCGGAGTGGTGCTGGTTTTTCAGCCGCAGAATGCAACAGAAACGGCGGCCAACAATATCGCCGAAGAAGTCATCGTTACCGCAGCGCCTTTTATCCGCGATGCGTCGCTGGCCAGCCGTTATAACAGCAATACCCTGAGCACCCGCGCGACGTTATCCCGCGGCCAGCTAGCCGGAAATAATGATCTGACCTCGTCCGTTGCGGCAACCAGCGCCGTGGCTTTCAGTCAGGAAGCCGGTATGGACCGCAATCTCAGTATCCGCGGTCTGGGGGCTGATTTTACCCGGGTATTGGTGAACGGCATGCCGATGCTGGCTACCGGTACCAGCATCGATGCGCGGGGCTCGGTGAATAATTCGCGCAGTTTTGATTTTGATATGTTGCCGCCGGGGCTTTTTACTCAGGTCGAGCTGGATAAATCTGCGGCGGCGCGAACGGAAGAAGGTGCCATTGCCGGTTCGGTTGATTTACGCACGCCGCTGCCGCTGGCGGATGACAACGCCGGCCAGCAATGGTTCGCGCTGCAGAATGAACAGAACCTTAGCCATGATGGTAAGGGGGTTGCCTTATCGGGTGGATTACAAGGGGCCCGCGATAATGGCACGGCAGGAACCATCGGCTGGTTATTGGGGCTGAGTTACCGTACCCGGGCAACTCAGGAGCGGGGATTTTCCACCGTACGCTGGCAAACCGCTGATTGGGGAGAGCAGCCGGCATTAAGTGTTGAACAGCAGACGCAGCTGGAAAGTGGCGCAGTCTTTTATCCGCGCCATAACCGTTACGATATTCTCGATCGTGAACAAATTTCCTACGGCTTAAACAGCGCACTGCAATGGCACAACACCGGCTGGGGTGACTTTGACCTGACGGCCTTTATGGCCCGCAGTCAGCAAACCATGCACGAATACCATATCAGTTCGGCCGGACTGAAAACCCAGGACCTGAGTCATATCCGGGTTAACGATTTTGCAACCCGTCATGCCGGAATGGTGTACGGGAATTTTTCCGGCGTTGATATCCGCAGCGAACATAATTACGAAACCGACGAAACCCGCCTTGGCCAATTAAAATTTGACTGGTATTTACCGTTATCAGAACGCGTACGTCTGCATTCGGCACTGGGTTACCAGCGCTCGGTTTTCGACAGTCCGGACCACGATAAAGTGACGCTGATGTCGTACGCTCAGGACTTCAGTTTTGATCTGCGCCAGAATGATCGCTTTGCGCTTAATCATTACGGCTTTGATATTACCAATCCGCAGGAATGGCAGTTGTACCAGATTAATCTGCGTGAAGATCAGGTAACGAATCAGTATCGCGTTGCTTCCTTCGAGCTCGACATTAAGCACAATGATAATTTCAGACACTTTGCCGGGACGCAGTTGCAGGGCTTTTTAAATGACCGCGCCGAGGGCGAATATAATAACAGTGATATTAATGGCCCGGTCGGTGAATTTTACCAGCGTACCCCCGGTGATTTTTCCGCTGGTCCCGGGCCATCAGGGTTGCCGCATCACTGGATTGTTGGCAGCCACGCGGTTATTGACGCCCTTGGGACAAACACCGCACTGGTGCATGATCCTTTACAGCAGCGGCGGTTAAACGAATATACCTGGTCGTCCTGGTGGCAGACCTCTTACGAATTCTGGCAATGGCCGTGGCCACTGCGTGGCGATCTGGGCCTGCGTTATTCGGCTACCCGTCAACTTGTGCGCGGGCGCTGGTCGATAGACAGCGACAGCAGCGCCGTTAATAACAGCTCAGATTACGCTGACTGGTTACCGGCGTTTCATCTGGTTATGCAGGCACGCGATGATTTATTGCTGCGTTTCGGTTATCGCCGTGATCTGGCGCGACCATCGATAGAAGACCTGACGTCACCCTTATTATTACGCAGCAGTGCCCGGCTGGTGGAAGGTGGTAATACCCAACTGCAACCGTCGCGCGCGCACTCGTTTGATGTCTCTGCGGAATGGTACGGTGATGAGCAGCAGTTTTTTTCCGCCGGATTATTTTATAAACGCATCGACAGCCTGGTCGTCGCGCAGGTTGAAGAGCTGACGCTGGAGCAGTTGCCATATTACAACCCGCAATGGGATCAGCTGGCACTGAGCGACGGTTTATATACTTACCGGCGGCCGGTGAACGGGCCGGGAACCGATATCAGTGGTCTTGAACTGAACCTGCAACTGCCATTTTATTTTTTGCCCGCTGCGCTGCAGAATTTTGGCGTGCGGGTGAGCTATGCACTGAATCGCGGCCTGGTCCGTTATCCGCTGGATGACGGCGTTACCACCTTGCCAGCACCAGGGTTATCACGCCATGTTGTGAACAGCGAATTATGGTTCCGCAACCAGAGTGTCAGCGCCGGCCTGACATTAAAGGCGCGTTCGCAATATCTGACGCGGGTGCCGGGCGCGAATAATAATGATCGCGAAGGTGTGAATGCGTCATTAATTACCGGTGCTTATCTGCGCTGGAATGCCAGCCCGGAACTGACATTTTCTCTGGATGCCCGCAATCTCGGCAACGAACCCTTTGACCTTTTCGTTGATAAAACCAACCGGGTTTACAGTTATTCCACCACAGGTACAGAAATACTGGCCGGTATCAGTCTGAATTTTTCTGATCACTGAATATTAACCACCCCTCAATAATTCCGGCCTGTGGATATCCTGTCAGGGCCTGTTAACACTAATTAAACAGGCCTGTTATCGGCTAAAAATTTCTCAAACAAGGC
>NZ_DDCJ01000151.1:0-17366 GCF_002335285.1 Thalassolituus sp. UBA2009 | reverse complement strand
CGGGTTAAGCGAACGAACAGCAACGCAGGATGAGGGATTTTTAGCCATAACCCTTCGGGCTGAGGCCAGTTTTCCCCATGAGCATCGTCGTTCGTCATTCATTTAGCCCGCTAATATCACTCCTCTCTCCTTGTCCTGAGAAAAACTGGCTCTCAGCAGGCCGGATTCACTTAGTGTTAACAGGCCCTGGAAAATTTCACAGAATTGTAATGTCCCCTTGTGCTGCTTAAGCCGGTCTTCACTGGTGTCTCTCTCAACATAGATCGCATGCTTGGCATGCGGTTTATGTCTTTTTAAATCTGACAAATTTTAAATCCGACAACCAAGTGAACGTTATGAATACTGAAAAAAACCTGAATAAACGCAACGGTCTGTATCTGGCCATGGTCGCGGCCGCTACGCTGATGCTGAGCGCCTGTGGCGACGATAATAACGATGACAACAGCACGGCAGACATCAGTAAACCGGTAATGCCTGCAGGCCTGGGTTTTGAGCAATATGTAGCAGCCCCTGATGCAGCCTATCCTTTGCCGGTGATTTTATACGGTAAAAATAATGGTCACAGTACGCTGAAATACAGCATTCATGACAACCCCTATCCACATGCCCTGAAAGGTATTAACAGCATCTGGAAAGGCACCAGTGACGCTTACCAGAGTGCCGCCAGCGGCAGCGGTCCGGACAGTTATGAAGCCAATCCGATTAAAAATGCAGCGGTCTGGGCGGCCAATATTGCCTACGTTGAAAAAGTTACGGCTGAGCGTTCTGACGAAGCAGCAATTCGCGCTTATCTCGATGACCGCCGCGGTAAAAGCTATTCCGTTGTTGATGGTTTTGGCCCGCTGACCGAAGACTATGTGGCGAACAGCGGCACCTATTACGATATTACCGAACCGACCGTGGCGCAGGTGCTGGAAGACAGCCATTACCTCGGCGACAGTGATGACAGCTGGACCTTTACCGGTGATGAAAACAGCGCGTTCGGCGCAGCCGTACGTTTCACCAATAATGTGCGTTACAACATGGCTGCAACATCAACCAGTGGTTCCAAATATATTTTCTCGACCCCGCGCCCGTGGCGTATGACCAGCACCGGTGCGGTGGAATATCTCGGCAATGATCTGCGTACCTGTATCAACAGCAGTGGTGCACCGGCAGACATTAATTTCGATATTTATAACAGCGATGTCAATGTGATTCCGGGGCTGGTATGTGCCCGCCGTAAGAGTAACAGCGGTGATGAACAGAGCCTGCGCAAAGACGGTGGTTATCCGAGTGGTCACACCAATGCCGGTGTGGTGTCGTCATTGTCGCTGGCGTATGCCTTCCCGGAACGTTTTGCCGAGCATGTTGTGCGCGGTTCTGAGCTGGGTGAAAACCGTATTGTTGCCGGTATGCACTCGCCTGTGGATGTGATTGGTGGCCGCATTATGGCGTTGATGAGTGCGGCCGATGCGCTGAACACCACAGCAGGTTATGAGTCCGGCCAGGCCGCTTACAACCAGCTGCATGCTTTCTACGAAACCAAAGCCGCAGAAGCGGGTATGAGTCTGTACGACTATGCCCACCGCACTCTGGCAGAAGGTGAAACCGGCAGCGTTATCGAGGCCGACGGCGTTACTGTTAATGCCGATGTGTTTAACAATAATGACTACGATGACCACGCCGCGATCAAGGCGTTATACCGCTTCCGTATGACCTACGGTCTGCCACAGGACAGCAGCAAAGCCGGCCAGCCTGCGGTCGTGCCTGAAGGTGCGGAAGCCCTGCTGAAAACCCGCCAGCCTTATCTGTCCGATGCCCAGCGCCGGGCGGTGTTGTTTACCACCGAAGTCGATTCCGGCTATCCGATTCTGGATGACTCCAACGGCTGGGGACGCATTAATCTGGTCGATGCGGCTGACGGTTACGGCGCTTTCCTGGGGGATGTGAGCGTGACTATGGAAGCCAGTGATGGCGGTTTCTCTGCCCGTGACTGGTGGCGCAACGACATCAGCGGCGCCGGCAAGCTGAGCAAAGCCGGCAGTGGTCACCTGACGCTGACCGGTAACAACAGCTACAGCGGTGGCACCGTGATTAACGGCGGTACGCTGGAAGCCGCGTCTGCTTCGGCCTTCGGTCAGGGCGATCTGTTTGTGAACTCCGGTACGGCACTGGTTGATGCCCGTGGTGCATTGCAGCTGGGCGGCAATATCACCCTGAATGGCGCTGCAGTACTGAAGCTGGCCATGGATGCAGACAGCACTCAGGTTGCCACTGCTGAAACCCTGTTTATTGATGGTGCCATGCTGACTCTCGATTTTGCCGGCCTGACGCCGCAAAGCGGTGCTGCTTATACCTTGCTGCAGGCAGGTAAGGTTGCCGGTGAGTTCAGCCATGTGGATGCCGGTGATTACGGGGTAACGCTGGAATACACCGGCACCAGTGTCATCGCCCGTCTGAACTGATCGTTCACGGTGGCGGAAAACGAGTGGTTTTCCGCCATCTGGTCATGATGGGCCGCTGTTGGCATCTGGCGTGTTACGCAGCGGCCCGTGTTGTCCTGCCGCGGATGAGTTCTGATGTGGTACAAAAGTACCG
Organism: Thalassolituus sp. UBA2009; assembly: GCF_002335285.1. Classification (NCBI taxonomy): domain Bacteria; kingdom Pseudomonadati; phylum Pseudomonadota; class Gammaproteobacteria; order Oceanospirillales; family Oceanospirillaceae; genus Thalassolituus; species Thalassolituus sp. UBA2009. The sequence goes on along the minus strand of NZ_DDCJ01000151.1, from coordinate 14,786 downwards.
CAATCTGATTGCGATGGGCCAAATAATAATCATAAATACGAAGGTAACACTTATGAACAGATCCATGCTGACCGCCGGCATGATGCTGGCCGCACTCAGTGCCGCGCCTGCTCAGGTATCGGCCTCACAGGAAGGCAGCTTCAGTACTCTCACCTACAACGTGGCCGGTTTACTGGAATTGTTTTCCAGTGCGGTATCGCCGCGCCAGAGTGCCACGGAAGAGATCAGCTGTTATATCAACGAATTTGATGTGGTGAACGTGCAGGAAGATTTTAACTATCACGCCGCACTCTATGACACCTGCAACACCCATCCATACCGCTCCGCCACCACCGGCGGCATGGGGATTGGCAGTGGCCTGAATACCCTCAGCCGCTTTCCGTACAGCGACTGGGAACGGGTCCGCTGGAAAGACTGTAATGGCGTTGATTGTTTAACCCCTAAGGGCTTCACCCTGGCGCGCACCCGTCTGGCAGAAGGTGTGTATGTGGATATCTATAACCTGCATACCCAGGCTCAGGTGGGCGATGCCGATCTGGCTGCCCGTCGTGGCAATATCCGCCAGTTAATCAGCTATATCGATGCCAATTCTGCCGGTAATGCGGTGATCGTGATGGGCGATACCAACACCCGTTATACCCGCAGTGGCGATAATATCTGGGAACTGCTGAACCGTGGTTTCAGCGATGCCTGGGTCAAACTGTCGCGTAACGGCGACGTGCCGGTAAGCGGCGCTGATGCCCTGACCTGTGATCCGCAGACCTCGGCCCCGGATTGCGAAATCGTCGATAAAGTACTGTTCCGCGATAACGGTTTTGTCGGGCTGGATGCGGTTTATCACCTGCTGCGTCAGGACGACAACACCAGCGATGGTCTGCGTTTATCTGACCACCCGCCGCTGCAGACTGACTTTGTATATTCCACCCCGGCCGACCGCCGGCTGAGCGATCCTTTTGGTGGCCCGCACGGTACGCATTTTAACGATGTGGCGGTATTACCGCAGAATCCGGCCGTAAGCGGCGTTAATATCCGCGCCGGTTCCCGCGTTGACCGTATCGACCTGACCCTGAGTAACGGCTTCGTGCTATCGCACGGCGGTAATGGCGGTACGGATCATGTGCTGAACCTCAACAGTGGTGAATACCTGACGTCACTGCAGCTGTGCAGCGGCCAGAAAGACGGCAGAACCCGTATCTTCTACAGCCGCTTTACCACCAGTCAGAACCGCAGCGTAGCGGCGGGCTCAACCACCGGCAGCTGTCAGACCTTTAATGCTCCGGCTGGCTGGCAGATTGTTGGCCTGCATGGCCGCGCCGGTGAAGAGCTGGATAAAGCCGGTGTGGTTTACGCACCGTTCCAGGCAGGCAATATTCCGCCAGCGGTGGACTACGTGCAGTTTATTAATAATGCCTCCGGCCTGTGTCTGGATATCAGCAATGCCAACATGAGCAACGGCACCAACGTAGGCCAGTGGACCTGCAATAACGGCAACTGGCAGAAATGGCATTACGACGCCAGCAGCGGATTAATCCGCAGCCAGCAGGACAACCGCTTTTGTCTGGATAATGGCGGCAATTTTGCCAACGGCGCCAACCTGATGATCTGGCAGTGCAATGGCAATGCTAATCAGCGCTTCAGCCTGAATGCCGATGGCTCAGTAGCTATGCGTACATTACCGGAACAGGTGGTGGATGGTTACGGCAGCAATGCCGGAGATAACGCCGGAACCTGGTATAACTGGGGTGGGAATAACCAGCGCTGGACGCTGGTGCCTTAACGGTAAGGCTTTTGAAGTGTAATCAGCGCTTCATCATGATTTAAATAAAAAAATCCCGGAATATTCCGGGATTTTTTTTAACTTAACTGCTTCTTCAGTTCCTGCAATCGCTGTTGCTGCTCTTTACGCGGCAGTGGTGTTTCGCTGTGTTCGGGCAGCGCTTTGGCCACTTCCATCTCGATACTTTCGCCATTCTGCAGGCGCTTCAGCAATATTTCATAATTGCGTTTAAATACCGGGAAGGTTTTTTCTTCGATATTGTTGGCCAGAAAAAACCAGTCGCTGGCACGGCCGGCGTAATACACCGCCGGATGGCTCCAGTTAAATTCTTTTTTCGGTGACGGCGCGCGGCAGGCTTCCATAAAAGCGGCGTGGGCCGAGGGTAAACCCAGGCTGTCGGCCACGTCGCAGCGGGCCAGTACTTCGTGCACGCTGGGCAGAAAACTGCTTTCTTTTACCGCTCTTTCGGCGGCACGCATCATCACGTCACCACTGTATTCACCCAGCAGCCGTGCCCATAACCGTTTTGCCATAATCATGGTGTCGAGGTCGGGAAAGGCCTTTAAAAACTGGTTGTGATAATTAAAGCGGAACAGCTCAAAAATCTGGTTAATGGCTTCTTTCTGCTCAATGCTCGGCTCGTGCGCCAGGGTTTCACCAGCTGGTGTCTTTGAGTCGCTGGACGCTTGCTTCAGCTGTTGCGTAACCCGGTTGAGCAGTTGTGTGCTGGCCGGTGTGCGTGCCATAGGATTCTCCTGACGAAGTCTGGGCTAAACGCTTGCCCCATTGCTGTTTAACGTATTGCAGAAAACGGCTGTTCCAGCTGTTGTGTACCTGATTGGAGTCGCGCCAGTAAAGCACAAATTCCGGTACCAGACCCTGAGCAAACTGACGGTCGATATGACCCATGGCGAGAATGTCGTAGCAGTCTTCCGCCGGTTGCCAGTTATCGGGAATACGGGTCGGCAGAGAGGAATGCTCCACCGAGGCACTGTAGCGCGCCCATTGCTGGCGCACCTGCTGAATAAACTTGCTGTTCCAGGTTTTAAACGCGTCGCCACGTTCGGCCCAGTAGAGTACAAACTCGGCCACGGCATCGGTAATAAACTGCGGGTCGATACCGGCACGCTGCAGAATCTGGCAGGCATCCTGGCTCGGCTGCCAGTCGAGGCTGATGGGGGCCGCTTCATCATGGCTGGGTTTAAAGGCACTGCGTTCCTGTATGCTAACGCCCGCCGCGGTGCCCTGAAAACCACGCTCAAGGGTGCGCTGTTGCTTCTGTGCATCGTTCTGAGTGAATACCCACTGACTCTTCACATGGCGGAAAAAGCGGGTGTTCCAGTCATTACGGTTCGCGCCCTGTTCCTGCCCCTGCAGAATAAAGGTATCCAGCTGGGCCCAGGCAAAGCTGCGCGGAATGCCGTGTTGTTCGAGGCGGGCGAGGGTGTCTTCCTGTGGCTGCCAGCGCGATTCCAGCGGCTGCTTAAAGTGGCCTGGCTGGGTCGGGGGAATTGTCTGTTGTGGCTGTGCTTCGCTGCCGGGTTGCGCACGCCCCTGCGGCTGTGCGGCACTGAAGGCGTAAATCAGACCTTCGGCATCGGGAAACATCGGCCCCTGCAGGCTGAGCAGGCCTTTATCGAGCAGGCTGCGCAGCACCCGGCGGATGCTGACGTCATCCCAGAACGGCAGCTGGTTGCGCAGTGCCTGATTATGCAGCCGCGCCCATTGCTGCCCCTGGATGCTGGCGGCATCGTTAAGCACGGTCAGCAGCACAGCTTCTTCCAGGCCAATGGTCGCCGCCAGCGTTGCCGAGAGGGCAATGGTTTTGTCGGTAAACAGCGGGTGACTGGGCATGGTGATTTCCGTAGCGGGTTTGCAGCCAGAGGCAGCGGGTGTTTTTGCCGGACAGGCCTGACATAATGGCCGCCCGGCAGATTCTGCCGGCATTGTACTCCGGCGGCCCTGCACTAAATACCCGGCATTCCGTATCAGCAACGATTCCCGCCTTATGGCGGCTCTGCGTTATTGATACCGGCATCACTGGTTGTGGCAGGGCCAAAGCGCTATTGTACCTATTTTCGAGGTTGTTCCCACGTCCATGACACGTCCAACGCGCGCATTAATCAACTGGTCTCACTTCCGCCACAATTACCAACTGGCCAAATCCAGCGTCAGCGGTAAGGCCTATGCGGTGATCAAAGCCAATGGCTACGGCCACGGGCTGGTCAACTGCGCCCGCGCCCTGAGCAGCGCCGACGGCTTTGCCGTGGCCTGTGTTGACGAGGCTCTGGCCCTGCGCGAAGCCGGTATCCGCCGCCCGCTGGTGGTGTTGCAGGGCGCTTACGACGCGCATGAATGGGCACTGGCCGCCGAACATAAAATTCAGCTGGTGGTGCATCACCGCAAACAGCTGCAGGACCGGGCCAGCGCCACGCTGAGCCAGCCGGTGGGGGTGTGGCTGAAGATCAACAGCGGCATGAACCGCTTAGGGTTCCGCGTCAGCGAAGCCGACGACATCCTCGCCCTGATCGGCGCCGATGAACAACTGGAACTGCGCTATGTGATTTCGCACTTCTCCAGTGCCGATGAATGGCAGTCACCGGTACTTGCCGCACAGCTTGATACCCTCTACAGCCGCGACTGGCCGGTGCCGCTGAGCATCAGCAACAGTGCCGGCCTGCTGACCGAAAAACGCATCAACAATGAACTGGTCGCCGAAGGTTTAAGCCGCCCCGGCATCATGCTCTATGGCAGCTCGCCGCTGAATTATAAAAGCGCTGCCGAGCTGGGCCTGAAAGCGGTAATGAGCCTCGAATCACAACTGATCAGCACCCACGACGTACCCGCCGGTGAAACCGTAGGCTACGGCGGTGACTGGACGGCTGAGCGTGATACCCGCGTCGGCGTTGTCGCCATTGGTTATGGCGACGGATATCCGCGCCATGCGCCGGCCGGCACACCGGTGCTGGTGGGCGGTGTTGAATGCCCGCTGATTGGCCGGGTGTCGATGGATATGATCACCGTCGATCTTACCGACCATCCACGCGCGCAGATCGGTTCGCCGGTTGAACTCTGGGGCGAGCATCTCAGCGTCGACCGTATCGCAGAACTGTGCGGCACCATCAGCTATGAGTTGTTCTGCCAGCTGACGCCGCGGGTAAAACGCGTGGCGCGCGAACTGCCGAGTGATGGCGCAACAGTACTTAATCCCTGATTTGCCAAACGTAAATATGAGAGCGTAAATGGACTTCCGCACACTGCGTACTTACCTGCTGAGCAAGCCCGAAGCACTGGAGGATTTCCCCTTCGGCCCGGATGCTTATGTTTATAAAGTACAGGACAAAATGTTTGCCCTGCTGTACGAAAAAGACGGCAAAGCGCGGATTAACCTGAAGTGTGATCCGCAGCAGGCGGTGGAATTGCGCGATGTGTTCAGCGCCGTTATTCCCGGCTACCACATGAATAAAAGCCACTGGAATACCGTGCTGCTGGACGGCGATGTACCCGACGGCGAACTGGAACGGATGGTCGATCATTCTTACCGGCTGATTTTTCAGAAATTAACCAGAGCGCAGAAGCGCTATCTGACTACCCGTTACAGCGACGCCGAGTTGTGTGGGGGAGACGTATAATAAATGCAGGACACCAGGGCTTTTCAGCCTTTGGTGTCCGCAAAAGGGAAAATTCAATTAGACTAAGTCGGCTGAAAAACTAATACAGAACGATAAATATAACCATCGTCATCTGAGCCGAGTGCCATTTTATGCTTGCCCTGCAGATGATCAAGAGTGTTGGTCACAGTAATATTGTTATCGAGCTCTATACTTCGGCTATGGTGCCTGTGCTCTCCTTCTTCTCTTTTGACCCAGTCTGATAAATCACTCTGGCTGATACCAGAAGAAACTCCCAGAGAGTTTTTGCCACTGAATGGAATATCCCACATTGCTCCAACCGGGGCCGTCAGTTCATTATCCGTACCGGCTTCGCACAGGCGAAATGACAACCCCCATTTACAGCCATGTGTTTCTGAGTCGCTATAAACATTGAATTGGCCCATTGATGCTGTATTTACAGGAGCAATAAATCTTGAGGGCGAGGTTGCACTCATGGCGGGCAGGCACTGTGCGGGCGTATCTCCTGTCGTATCGGTTACCGGTTGCATAGTAATCATGGCGTCATGCTTCAGTGATGCATCTCCCCACTTTAAATCGTAGGGAGTAAAATTATAAATGATCAGCTGATGGTAAGAAGAATGGACGATCAGAATGATCCCAACCTGAATTGCTATCAGGCCAACAAAGCCAATCATTGCTAGGCCACCGGTTTCCAGGCTTAGTGATGCATCAATTGCGGACTCCTCCAGAATCAGTTCAGTAACATCCGCAGCTTCTGCTGCGGCATCGGCTGCCGCAGCTACCGCAGCCTCATCCATACCTTCTTCAACCGTCGTTGTCAGAGCTTTACGGATTCCGGTATATAAACGTTGCGCCAGTGGTTTTAAAAAGGCGCTGTATCCGACTTTTCCCAATATCGACATTGGTACTGAGCCAAGCAACATCACCGGCAGGGTTACGCTCCAGCCAGTGACATTATTAAAAGCGATGGTATGTTCGATTGAGCCGATAATATTGTAGGTCTGACCATTATGCAGATACTGGTCTGGTACGCTCTGGCCACTGATGGCTTCCTCATTCAACGTTGTATACGACTGGATTGAAATGTGGATATCATCGACAGTTGATTCGAAAAAATAGTCGCCATTATCATTTTGATTCGGAATATGAGCGGGCATAGCAGCGACAAGTTGCTGAATGCCACTGTAATTCAGTACCCAGTCATGTACTTCATCGCCGCCATCCAGACAGTTCATGACGGCGTCATAACCCGATGTGGGTTGTCCCGGTGCCGCGGCTGTCATTGGCATGCCCATGGCGGCAATAGGAACGCAAAATGGTAGGTTTGTGCTCATAATTACTATCCTCTTGAATACGGATTTTCAGTGAAAAATGAATCATGAAAATAAACTTCTGATAATCATGAAAGAAAAGAACCGGGCCTTATTGAGATTGGAAGCACTGTGACCAGAATATGGTTTCGCCACAGTGCTTTATCAATTCCTGATATTGTTAGCTGAAAATGTTTGGGGTTTTCAGCTAACAATATAAGAGTCTGATTAAGTAATATCGGAAATGATTACGACACTCTGGTAATAATAAGCCAGTTGGCCACTGCTCTCCGGGTGGGTGCCGCTGAGATAATCGATACTGACTGTTATTTGTAACCCCAGTTCAGCAAGCTGTGCCGTTAAACTGGTTACCTGTTGATGATTGCGCTCATTCCAGTAATCGTTGGAGCTTATTGGATTTTCGGACATAGTACAGGCAATATCATTATCACCAGCCCAGGGGATATTAATCGCCATTGCTCCATAACCATCAGGCGTTACTCCATCGTAATCGCTCGCCGTGGTAGCGGATCGGTTCAGTTTGTAAAACTTAAGTCCAAATGATTCACCGACACCGTCCATTGCACCACTGGAGGCGAATGAAAAAACACCATAGCCGTAACCATCCTTGCCCTGAATCCAGGGCTCTGGAGAGCGGTTCCTGACTCCCGGAATTAATTGCTCATAATCTTTATCGTTATTGTTAATTATTGGTGCCTGAGTCATTATTCCACTATTAACAATAAATGGCGTGTCCCAGATCATGTCGTAATGATTGGACAGGTTATAGAGCTGAATATTGTTGTAAGAGTAATGTTCAATCGCCTGCACTATGATAGGTACTGCAGCCAGTGCCAGAACTATACCAAAGCATGCCGCTCCCGCTGTAGTAATGGCAATTTCAGCACCTTCTTCTGCTACAGTTTCTGCAGTGCCTTCTTCTACACCCTGTTCGATTAATGTTGAAGTTGAGTCATAGTTAACAGCGCTTCCAACATTTCCCCAACATTGCTTCTGACCTTCCCACCAGGCCTTTAAACAAGGTTTTATGAATTCGGAAAAAGACGTTTTGACAAAAGGTATTGAGGAAAGAGTAGACAACGTTCCAAGAGCTGCCGGCGCTACCCATAATGGCGTTTGGTGATATGAGAATGTTGACTCGACCGAGCCAAATGTACAGTAAGTCGTACCATTAACATTTATCAGATTGGTACATTCGCAGGTATCATCGGAGCAATCCAGTTCCAGACCACGCATGCGGCGATAATCGTTCTTTGTTGGCAGCAGCTCTGCAATTCGCCATTTCTTGTAGTAGTTTGGATAGTCCTTTATGTGTAAATCCTGGTCAGCTGGGATTGTGAGAGAAGAGCTTCCGGACATTTGCTCCCAGATTTCTCTCATCACCTTACCATACACAACCAGATCAATTGTATTGTCGCCAGAGCCAGCCATTGCATAAGTAACTGGCATAATATCTACCCAATCTCCGTCTTTATAGAAACCGATGGTTGAGTTAAAAATAGAGATGGATCCGCTACCTACTTCCTGCAGAAATTCTGTATATGAAATCTGCTGGTTAAGAAAGCTGGCGGTTGATTCACCGCCTTTTCCGGCGCCGGCTATTGCACTGAAGTTACTGTCAGTTCCTGGAGTAAACATCTGAGTTTGAACCAGAGAAACATTGATATTTGAGTTAGACATAACATCCTCCATTAATTGCCAAAAAGATATGGATAACCAGACTTCCTGTCAGGGGCTGTTAACACTGATTAAACAGGCCCCGGCTTTGTACAACTAAGGGGAAGCGGTCAGTTCCAGTCCAACACAGAAATCCCCCTGCTTGTGAATAAGCAGGGGGATTATCATTAAAAAGTCTGGTTTTTTTTCGACCGGCGGTAATCGGGGACTGTTTAATCAGTATTCACAGACCCAGGTGTTACTGGTTGAATGCTAAAATAGCGTTGTAATAATAGGCCAGCTTACCATCTCCCATTGGCTGCCTGCCGGAGAGTGCATCAATGCTGATATCCAGTGTTGTTCCATCGGTAAAAATGGCGCTTTGTGAATTTCCTGATGATATGTCGCTTTGCTGATCCCAGTAATCAGCTGCAGTTTGTGGATAACTAGTTGATACATGAACTTTGTTGTCACCTGACCAGGGAATATTTATCAGACTTGCGCTGCTTTTCGTCAGATCGCTTTGGGTAATTAACGCCACGCCCGTTCCTTTCAGTTCACTGGCACAAATCTGTGTAATAACTGCAAACTGCACCAGCTCAATACTGCGATCATACGGAAGATTAACTGTCTGAGGTGGCTGAATAATTAAGTCAACAGGGGTTGATACAGGATGACCTGATGTATCTGAACAACTCGTCAGACCGGCTTCATACTGATACGAATCGCTTATTGTCAGTGTTGATGAGGAAAAATTTGCAATTAACCATTGAAAGGCGCTTGGATGCTTAACAATAGTAACACCAAGTTCGGCCAGCTTAATTATTGTAAGCGCAATATTAACGGGAGTTGAAACCTGACAAGCTAACCACAACCCTGGGTGTATTGCTGGTATAGCCGGGTCATCAGGCGATACACCCGGCGGTATATATAGCTGGTTGATACCTTCAACCAGTCGTGGTAATACACTGCTCAGTGTTGACTGCCAGTCCACCTCAGTAAACTGCTCCGTGTTTAACTCGTTTAGCCCAACACCGATCTTTGCCAGCATGGTGTAAACGTCTTGACCCGCGAGTCTTACAACCATGGAAACCGTTGCAACCTGATAGTAACTCTGCTGATTATCTTCAAATACAGGAGCTGCCTGAATACCATCCAAAACGTTCTGATTGAATAACAGTGTCAACACTACGCTGTTACTGTTGTCGCCAATACCCTCCATTAAAAATGCAACCGGAAATTCGCCCGAAGTGGTTTCAGAATAAAACCAGCTGATTTCAGAGACTGCAGCAAAACCGAACATGCTTGTGATTGCATTAAAATCATAAAATACCTTGCTGACTTTTGATGAATCACTACCTGATGACCGGATTAAATCAGCCATCACAGAACCTGAAGGAATTCCGGCGGCTTCCAGTGCTATATAAGTATTTGGAGTTAACATATTCATCCCTGATCTGATGGTTGCTTTGATAGCATTTAAAGAATGATTGTCTGCTTTATATCCTGATGTGCTAAAGGTTTCACTTGTTGTTCCGCCTGGTTGGCGGGGTACAGGATAGTGGAGCACTGAGTGCTTTTCTGTTTGGGGGATTATATAGATCTTTATCTGAGCTAAGTAGAAACAAATATGTAAATGCTGCTTCTTATTAATTATGTGAAACCAGTTTTTTATAGCAAGAATTCCAATGAGCTAAGAATATTTTATTATTGCTGGCTTCTCAGTGCAGGGTGCAGTTCTTTAGTACTATTCGTATCTGCATTGGCCAGATACGGTACTCAGATTGTATCTGGTCAGAATTTTGTATCAGATATAAACGATAAAATATTGTGGATGGCCTGTCTGTGCCAGGCCACCCGACTGGCTGGTATGGCTGAATGCAGTGGATCAGCGGCAAAGGCTTTTGTTATTCAACCTGCAGGTGATGGTGAGCTGAGACTTTTGCTGTAAAACCCGGACTGATCAAAACAGCACACCCGCTTTTTACCCGAGGCGAGCATATCGCAGGCGTTTTCGATACGGGTTGCGCGGGTTTTGGCCTGCTTGGCAGACTCAATCCAGTGAATCCAGTCTACCCGGGCAATGGTTGTTGTTGCTTCCCATACCGCTTTAGCCTGCGGTGAGGCATCAAGAAGGGCCTGAAAATCTTCGGGCAGCGCAGGCTCCGGCTCCTTTTGCATGGCAGCAATTTCTACAGCGACAGTTTCACCGATTTTTGCGCCACAGGCCTCATACAGGGCTTTATCCATTTTAAGCCAGTGACTGAGCTGGCCGTCTGGTTCCAGTGTTGCCTGAAAAGGGTGATTATTGATGGTGCCTTCGACACTGGTGCGGCCACGGCGGGGCAGCAGATCGCTGACTTCTTTAGGCAAAATCAGAAATGCCCGCAGATCATCGCCAGCGGCTTTTGCCGGAGCGAATAACTGCGCGGTAAATATGGTTTTTTCTGCATCCTTGCTCATAAATAACTCCGTCTTCACTTAATGAGTAACGGAATGATAGTAGCGGCTCAGGCTGCTACTGTTAACCTCTGTGGCTGCGCTGCCTGCTTATTATTGTGTAAATTTTATCGCATAACCTTGCATGCCCGGCCTGACCCTTCCTCACAATCCCTGACCCAACCTTAAATTTAAATCCGCATACTGGTAATGGACTCATTTGTTATCAGGTATGCGTTATGGATATTAAAGGACTGGTGAATCTGTTTCTCAGCTCTGCCACGGATTTTGCCCAGCAAGGCAGGCAGGGCGCGGAGAAAGCACTGAATATTCCGGCGGAAGGCGACGCCCGCAGCGATACCTTATCGACCCTGGCCAAAGGCGCCTTGGGTGGCGGTGCACTGGGTTTGCTGCTGGGCTCAAAAAGCGGCCGCAAACTTGGGTCAACCGCCCTGAAAGTCGGCGGCAGCGCCGCGCTGGCTGCTGTTGCCTTTAAAACCTACCAAAGCTGGAAAACCGGAAAAAACGCAGCGGCGACCGGTAGCGACCAGGATGCCGCACTTCAGACTCCGGCCACGGCTTTGCCAGAGCAGGCCGATATCAGCGCCCCCGCACTGAACGAACGTGAAAGCCTGCTGCTGTTATCTGCCATGATTGCCGCCGCCAAAGCCGACGGTCATATCGACGACGCCGAACAGCAGCGCATCAGCAGTGCCGTACAGGCCATGGGCGCAACGGCAGAGGTAAACCGCTTTGTGGAACAGGAACTGCGCAAGCCACTCGCCCCGGCAGAAATCGCCGCTCAGGTAAAAACACCGGAAGAAGCCGCCGAAGTCTATCTGGCCTCGGTGTTAATCGTGGATGAACAAAACTTTATGGAAAAAGCCTACCTGCAGGAACTGGCCCGGCAGTTAAAGCTGGAGCCCGGTTTGGTGGCTGAACTGGAAAAACAGGTACAGCAGGCGGGGTAGAGGTGACTGATTGACGACAGCGGATTTGCGGCAGGTTAAGGGAAGGTAGTACCGGGTTCTAACGCTCGCATTTGCGGCCGGTTTGAAGCGCAGCGGAAAACCAGTGATCTTGCCCCGATAAAACGGACACGTTTATTTTCATGCTGCTATTTGCTCGTATTCCATCGGTGAACAGTAACCGATTCCCGAATGCAGCCGTTTTCTGTTGTAGTAATCATTGATGTATCTCGCCAAAGCATACTTCAAATCCTCCGCAGAATGGAATGTCGTATTGCGAATCAACTCAGCTTTCATTGAATGAAAGAATGATTCCATATGCGCATTATCAGTACATTTTCCCGGTCTGCTCAGGCTGTGCTTAATTCCCTGTCTGTGAAGCTCTTTCTGATATCCTGATCCGCGATACTCAACACCGCGATCCGTATGCAGCATCAGCCCCTCAGATGGACGACGCTTTCGTATTGCGGTCATCAATGTTCTTCGGGTAACTTCTGTTGTTCTTTTGCTATCCAGGCTCCATCCTACGATTCGTCGGGAATAGAGATCCATGATGACCGACAGGTAGTGCCACTGCTTTTTCACTTTCAGATAAGTCACATCAGCCACCCAGACTTTGTCTTTACGATGTGGAACCGCACCGTCTGGGCGAAGGTTCTGTCCTGAAGCCAGAAAGCGCCTCAATCCTGGCGCTCGGTACGTTACCTGAGTCACCCGAGCGATCAGTCCCATCTCTTGCATAAGCCGGGCTACACGTTTCCGACTGATTTGAAATCCCTGTTTTAACAGCGCTTTCCAGATTCGGGGGCTGCCATAACGCCCTTCATTCTCATCTGAAATTCGCTTGATCTTCGACCTGAGTTCCATGTCTGATTGATCGCGTGCAGATGGCTCTCTGTTAAGCCATGCGTAGAAGCCACTGCGAGATACACCCAGCCACTCACACGTACGCTTGATGCCTAGTTCTTGTCCGAATTTCTTGATGAATCGATATCTTGCTGATGTTCCTCCGCAAGAAACCGTTGCCACTTTTTTAGCAGGTCAACCTCCTGCTTCAGTTTCTTGTTCTCGGCTTCAAGCTTCTTCAGTTTGGAGATTTCTTTCTCTTGCTTGCTGGTTGCTTCGGTTAACTTCTTGCGCTTATCTGCCACGATTTTTCCTTCACGGTATTCTTTACGCCATCGTGACAGCATGAACGGATGTATGTCGAGTGTCTTGGCAACTTCCTGAACCTGAATCCCTTCAATCAGACTTAGCTGAACTGCTTTGACTTTAAATTCGTTTGAATCCTGCCAGGTCTTTCTTGGCTGAATATATTTTGGCATTGGACACCTCGTCAGTTTGACTTTGGTGTCCGTTAAAGCGGGGGAAGCTCAAACCCGCTAACGCTTTGCTAATTGGCTGCCGCAGCATAGCGTAGGCAGTCCCGCGGAGGCCACGCCGTTTGTGGCCGGAACGAAATTAAGTAACTTGTTAGGGCGGAATCGCTATTACTTAATAAACTGCACATACACAAATACGAAAACCATGACTAACGTAAACAGAACCATAAACGAGAAAAAGCTAAGATTTGCAATACGTTTAAGAGTAAGTACAAACTTGTTTAGTGATTTACCAGCATCCGTACTTACCCAAGCATCACTTACATCTGACGTATAGTCATGTAATTCCCGACAACTATAAGGGTGTTTAAAATAAAGAATCCCTGCATCAGGGCCTTTAGATTTGCAGTGCTTAAGTAAGTGAATCTCCAGAAATATACTTATAAAAAAAGGAACACCAACACCTAGTAGTGACAATCCGACAATAAATAATGAAATTGTCACTGCCACAACTTCGTAAACTAAGAGCCCGCCTGAATCTGGTTGATAGCCAGTCATAAGTCCAACAGAGACAATGCCAAAGCCAAACATAGCAGCAAGGCCACTTAAGAGAAATATCGCTGCGAAAAGCCCCGAAAAAACATAAGTTACAATGCTTGAGTTCATCTCGCGTAAGCCTAACAGTTTATTCGTAGGCATGCTCATTAACACACCTAAGCCCTTATTCAGATTCTCAGCCTAAACCATTGTTCGGGCTGTAAAAATCATCGTTATTTTCTTTCTTGTCAGGATATAAACGCGCATGCGCGCTTTTACCCTGAACTGTTCTTTACATTTTGCGCGTTATCACTTTTTGTAAAACCCTAAACGATTGATTTTTAGGCATCTTTCAGGGCTGAAAGTATCAACTCGCGCATGTGCGTTTTGCTACAGGAGCGAAATCGCGCATCAGATTCCGGCAAACGGAAAATATACTGTTTGCATATACAGTTTTTCCGTGTCTTCCGGTCACAGACAGCAGCTGATTTTTTTTCACAAACGCTGCCGCCCATCCTTATAAGCGCAGGGCAGGAATTGCGTGGATAAAACAGTCGGATTTCGGGCGGGGAGGGTATCGGTGCGGAGTCAGATAAACCGACCTGATGGTCTGAGTTCTGGTGTTATTATATCGTGCGGATACGGCTTCCCTGCTGGTCTGAAGAGTACTGAAGTTCTGGTATGGGTTCAATAATTGATAAAAATGGTTACAAGTGGCAAAAGGCGACAGTGGAAATCCGCCACCTATTGTTGAGCAGTGGCTTTTCTTTCAGATCATTTGGTGGGCAGCGCCCACCCTACATTTTGGTGTGAATGACGGGCTCTTTTCTGTCGTGGATAAGATCCACTCCTACGATTCGGCGTCTGATATGAAAGGCGGCTTTGCGTAACAATTAATGCGCACGTGGCCCGCCGCAGCGAACGATGGTTTTTCTGATCCGCCGGGCATGGATGCCCGGCGAGCGCGCAGCGACAGGGATGTCGCACGGGCGCGTGGTCAGAAAAACCGAGTGAGTAAGGGATTACGGGCCACAAAGCGCGAAGCAGGGGCCCGGGGGGAAGGGTAGGGGGCTAATCAATCCGGACACCCGCTTAGGTGATAAAATCACAAACCAAAAGGG
>NZ_DDCJ01000005.1:75008-76229 GCF_002335285.1 Thalassolituus sp. UBA2009 | reverse complement strand
TTTTGTCCGTACCGGTATGGGCGGGCAGAAAGTCATTATGAACGGCGGGGCGATGGTGCTGCCGGTATTGCATGAAATTATTCCCGTCAATATGAACACCCTGCGTCTGGCGGTATCGCGTAAAGAACAGCAGGCGCTGATTACCAAAGACCGTATGCGTGTTGACGTACTGGCCGAATTTTATCTGCGCGTTAAACCCGATGCGGATGCCATTGCCAACGCGGCACAAACTCTGGGTGCGCGTACGCTGGACCCGGATGCACTGAAAGAAATGATCGAAGGTAAATTCGTTGATGCCCTGCGTTCGGTGGCGGCAGAAATGGAAATGGCGGAACTGCACGAACAGCGCAGCCAGTTTGTACAGAAAGTACAGCAGGTCGTGAGCGAAGACCTGCTGAAAAACGGTCTGGAACTGGAGTCTGTTTCCCTGACCGGTCTGGATCAGACGCCACGTGAATTCTTCTCACCCGATAACGTGTTCGATGCCGAAGGTCTGGCGCGTATGACCCGTTCGATTGAATCACGCCGTAAGGAAGTGAACGAAATTGAGCAGGAAACCCGTGTACTGATCGAACAGAAAAACCTTGAAGCCGAACGTCAGCGTCTGCAGATTGAGCGTGAAACCCGCTACGCCAAAATGGAGCAGGAACGCGAAATTGCCACCCGCGAAGCCGATCAGCAGGCTGAAATCGCCAAAGAGCGCGCAGATAAAGAACGTAGTGCCAAACAGGCCGAAATTGAAGCGCAGCGGGAAATTGACCAGTCGCGTATCGCCGCCGATCAGGCAACATTATTGCTGGAAATTGAAAAAGACCGCCGCCTGCGCGAGCAGGAAATTGAGCGTGAGCGTCAGCTGGAAGAACGTCAGATCCAGAAACAGAAATCACTGGAAATTGCTGAGCAGGAACGTGCCATTGCGGTTGCCGAAAAATCGAAAGAGCAGTCGCTGGCCGATAAACTGGCGAACGAGGCCCGTTCGGAAGCGGTGCGTGCAGAAGAAAAAGTAACGACTGCCAAACAGGTGGAAATTGCTGAGCGTGACAAAGCCATCGAGCTGATTGAAGCGCAGAAAGAAGCGGAACGTCAGGCGACCGGGGTAAAAATCGCCGCCGAAGCTGAAAAAATGGCCGCCGAAGATAAAGCCGAAGCGCTGCGTCTGCAGGCCAACGCCGAAGCCGATGCTATCCGTATTAAAGTGGAAGCCGACCGTGAGAAGTACGC
>NZ_DDCJ01000005.1:71832-74762 GCF_002335285.1 Thalassolituus sp. UBA2009 | reverse complement strand
GATGCGCAGATTGCCCTGAAGCGTGTGCTGAGCCTGCATGCAGCGCTGCCGGGCATTGTACGTGAAAGCGTGAAACCACTGGAAAACATTGAGGGTATGAAAATTATCTCTATCGATGGTCTGAACCAGATGGGTGGTGAACGCAGTGCCAATGGCAGTGGTGTGCTGGATCAGGACAGTGCTGCTAATGGCCAGAGCCTGCCGGAAGCACTGGTCAACAGTGCATTAAAACACCGTGCTATGGCGCCACTGGTTGATTCACTGCTGAAAGAAGCCGGCGTGCATGAATTTGCCCGCGATCTGAACAGCTGATTCCTGTCGCCGGTTTTTAAATAAAGAAACAGAGCGTATTATCTACGCTCTGTTTTTTTTTATTGGGAGTGTACGTATGCCTCCGCGTCAGACGGCTTTGTTGACTAAAAAACGCATTGCCGGTTTTTTATTTTCCTTCTTTGTAGTGCTGATTTTGCTGGTGCTGGTCTTGCTTTACAGTGCGCCTTTTTTTGCTGTCAAAGCTGGCCAGAAATGGTACGGAAGTCAGGGCGCTGGTTATCAGTTAACGGTGTCAGACTGGCATTGGGTGCCGTTTCGCACCGAACTTGAATTAACCGGTGTTGAACTGCGTCACCCGCAGACGGATGCTCCGCAAGCAACAACCCGTGTTGAACGGCTGCAGCTGAGTTTTGATCCCTGGGCACTGGCCCATCAGGAAATTTATATCCGGGATATCAGCCTCGACGGATTACGTTTAAGTGCTGCACTGCGCAATGATGAAGCGTTGCGCCTGTTAATCAGTGGTCTGATGATTCCGCTGCAGGCAGATAACAGCGCAGCCGCTGAAACAGAATCTGCGGCTCAGCAAAGCGAGGCTGTTGCTGTTGAGAGTGCGGATAGTCAGACGGCTTCTGTTCAGACAGAAGAAATCACTCAGGCAGAAGAAAGCATTCAGAAAGAACAACCCTGGCGCGTGCGTCTTGGCCGTTTAACGCTTAACGATGAAATCATCGACTGGCAGCAGGATGCACTGACAACACAAGGCCCGGCGAGCCGTGGTCAGCTGCGGATTGCATCGCTGCAGGCTGGCCCTTTTGACAGTACCGCCGCAGACGCTTTGCCTCTGAACCTGACTACTGGAACTGACGCAGTTTGAATTAAGCGGCGCTCAGCCGGTCAGTCTGCAACAGACCTTTACCCTGACCCTTGCCGGGCAATTACAGCAGCTGTTAACTGCCCCGCAGTGGGACGGAGATATTGTGCTGGAAAATCTTCAGGTAACCGCTGCCGGTGCACCACCTCTGGCTTTTAAACGCTTTCGGCTCAGCGGTGTGCAGGCTGCTGCTGATGCACAAAGTATCGCAGAGCTGAGTCTTGAGCAGCTGGTGCTCGGAGCCGGCGATGCGCCGTTGTTGAGTCTGGGACATTATCAGGTCAGTGATATTTCGGCATCTGCATCACAGCTGGCGACGGGGCTGCATGAATATGCGGATTTGCAGGTGGCGCTGCAGCGTCTGGCGGATGGCAGAATTGATCTGGGCGCCACCGTGGCCTCGTCAGCGGAGTCGCAGCAAACAGCAGATGCAGAAAATGCAGATGCAGAAAATGCAGATGCAGCAGATGTAATGGATACAGAAGAAAGTACCGGTGTTGTTTCTGCCTCTGCCGAAGAGGGGCGAGCGGATGACGATAGTCGTTTCCGGCTGTTTATTGCCGGAATTCAGCAAAATGGTGACAACAGTGGTGCCGATATTCGCGATGCTTCGGTAAAACCTGCTTATCAGGGAAGGGTGCAGATCCGTGAACTGAATATCAGTGAAATATCCGCCACACTGGCCGCATCTGCCCGGCCGGAATTGCAGAAGCCGGTACAGGTACACGCTGTTTTATCACTCGACGATTATAACCGTATCGCACTGGATACCAGCCTGACTCTGGACAGCAGTCATGCGCCTGAGATTTATCCGCAGGGCAATATCACGTTGCGTATCAGTCAGCTGGATATGGTGGCATTTAATGGTTATCTGGCGCAGGCGATGGGCTATCACCTGGAAAAAGGCATGCTGAATCTGGATGTTGATATGGATATGCAGCAAGCCCGGCTGGGTGGCGAAGCGCGGATATTATTGCGTAATTCCAGTTTTGTGCCGGAAGACGAAGCAACCATTAAGCGGGTCAGCAAGCAGATTTCCATGCCGGTCGATACCGCGCTGGATTTATTGCGTGACGATAATGGTAATGTCCGTCTGACCGTACCGGTCTCCGGCGATATGAGCAGCCCGGATTTCGGTTCCGGTGATATTACCGCGCAATTAAGTAAGCTGGCCTTGCAGAGTGCCGCTCTGCATTATCTGAAACAAAGTCTGCAGCCTTACGGTTTATTGCTGAGCATCGCCTCCTATGCCGGATCAGAATTAATGGCGATCCGTCTGGATGCTCTGGCGTTTGCTGAGGGGCAGACAGAACTGAATGATGAGCAGATTCCGCAGCTGGAAAAAGTCGCACAACTGATGCACGGTAAAACCGGGCTGGAATTGCAGGTGTGTCCTTTTGTCAGCGCCGCTGAAGCCTCAGCTCAGGAAGAACAGTGGCCGCAACTGGCACGTCAGCGCGGTGCTGTGGTTAAGGCCTGGCTGGCGCAGAAAACCGATGAAAATGATCATTCTCTGGCGCCGAGGGTCACACTCTGCAAAGCGCAAAAAGGCAAGAAAGCAGAAGTGGTGCTCGGATTTAATTAAGCGCGGTCGTATGCTTCGCTATGCGCTTAGCTCGTACGCTTGCCCGCGCACTTAATGACATTCAGCGAAGCGTTTCTCAGGGTTTTATCAGGGCAGAATCTGCAGCAGAACCCGCAGCATATTACCGCCCATGACTTTGTGGATTTCCTGCTTACTGAAGCCCTGACGCAGCATTTCGTGGGTTAATGCTGCAAGCTC
>NZ_DDCJ01000005.1:35017-71580 GCF_002335285.1 Thalassolituus sp. UBA2009 | reverse complement strand
TGATCTTCACCAAGCAAGTCGATGGCGCTGCGGATGGTTCTGACAATACCGGCCGGTGTGTCATCGCAGGTGACATCTTTCCAGTAACCGATACCGATCACGCCACCGGTGGCAGCAATCTGTTTCATCAGCGTGTCAGGAAAATTCCGTTTTACCCGACAGTGCGAAAAAATACCGCTGTGGCTGACAACCAATGGTTGTGCTGTGATGGCCAGTACGTCTTTCACCACCTGTGGAGAGGAATGTGCGAGGTCGATAATCATGTTTTTTTCAGCCGCTCTGAGTACCACCTCACGGCCAAACGGAGTCAGCCCCGCATTGGATGTGCCATGCAATGAACCGCCGAGCTCATTATCAAAAAAATGCTGCAGGCCGATCAGGCGATAACCGGCAGCGTAGAGTTTATCCAGATTTTCGATGTTACCTTCCAGCGGATGTCCGCCTTCCATCCCCATTAATGCTCCGATCAGGGCTTTTCCCTGTTCGCGCGCGCTGACAACGGCTTTTATATCGGCCGCCGTGCGGATTAATGTCAGTTGCTCCGGTGCTTTGTCAGCATAATGTTTCAGGCGTGTTACCTGATACAGTGCACGCTCATACAAACTGTTCCAGCTGGCAACCGGCCAGGTCTGGGCAATGGCGAGCGGGGTGATATTGTCTGCAGCATCTTTGCTGTTGGCATGGTAGTTCTGACCGCTGGGACTTTTGGTAACCGCGGTAAATACCTGCAGGGCAACATTGCCCTCACGCAGCCGGGGAATATCAACCTGACCGTAATCGCTGCGTTGCAGCAGGTTTCTGTCCCACAGCAGGGAATCGGCATGCCAGTCACCAATCAGCAGCGTCTGATGCAGTGCACGGGCTTCCGCAGAGACAGACCAGGGTTTGTGGCTTTTTACGCTGTTCATGCCTTTTTCTACCTGGCCAGGCACGATAATGCGCGCTGCGATTAAGGCCAGAATTAAAAGGATGAATAATACGTACAGTATTTTGCGCAGCACGGGAGGCCCCTGATCTGTCCGGTGAATGATGCTACAGGTTATTGGCTGCAGGTCGCGGCGGCAATAGCTTCCTGAGTAACGATTTCTTTCAGGCTTTTAATCGCTTCAAAGCGGTATGGATTGGTTTGTGCGCCGTCATAGTTGCAACCTTTTCCGGGGGGCAGCTGAGTAAATTCAACCACCACATGATTAGCCTGCTCCAGCACGTCATCGATACGGATACCGTAACCGCCATTCGGGCGGATGCCGAGGTCAATCAGCACAATCTGGTACTGGTTAAAATCAACATCTTTGCTGCTTTCCGCGGAGTAGTCTGCCAGCACTTCACGATAATCATCGGCATTATTCAGTATACGGATGGTTTTAATTTCGCTGCCGCTGCCAATGGTCTGCAACCCCTGATGCAGGGTCGTGTGGGAAAGACGGTTTTCCGCTTCCTGGTCGGTGGCGACACAGCCGAATAATAAAACAGAGGCACTGATCAGCAGGGCTTTCACAGGCAGCAGATGATTGCGTGTCATAACATTGTCCTTACATAGCGGGGATAAAAATCTTCCGGTGTTTACCGGACGACAGAAATAATGCTGCGTAGCATGACGGCAGCGGCCTGTCTGAACAATCCGTCGCATGTAAACCCCGTGTAATATTCACAGTCAAATTTCTCCCTGCTATACCCCCTGGTGACACATCGGCGATAAATTCCTTGATAAATGTGGAGGTATATTGTCTGAAAAAATGGCTCCGGCACAGTTACATTTCTCTTTCTGTCGCCGCTTTCATTTTCCTGATCCTTTGTCTAAACCTGTTACTGTTAGCCGCTTCAATAGTGGCATGGATGCACCGCCGACTTGCGCAGGAAGGGCAGAAAATATGCAGTTATCCATTCGATCCCGGCTGATTTATACCATCGCATTTATGGCGTCTTTACTGCTTGTGATTGGTGCTATCGGTATTTTCAGCCTCGCCGCGATGAATCATTCATTACGTTCGGTATACGAAGACCGGGTGGTTCCGTTACAGCAACTGAAGGTGATTGCTGACCATTACGCCGTGAGCGTGATCGATGCGGTAAATAAAGCCAATGCCGGATTGATCAGTGGCAGTCAGACCCTGCAGCTTTTACATGAAGCCGCAGGGGATATTGATGCTGAATGGCAGCGTTATATGTCAACTTATCTCACCGCCGATGAGCAGGCGCTGGCAGATCAGGCGCAACAGCTGTTTGTTCAGGCAAATCGCTCTCTGGATGAGCTGGAGCGGTTTCTGGAACTTAATCCGGGCAATCTGAAGGGACAGCTGGATGCATTTGATGGGCCGCTGTACGCCACCATTGACCCGATCAGCAGTAAAGTCAGTGAGCTGACTCAGCTGCAACTGACCGTCGCAAAAGAAGAATTTATCAGTTCACAGTCTTTGTACCAGTGGGTCAGGGCGCTGGCGGTGATTATGATTCTGATAGGCGTGGCTATGTCCGCTTATTCCGGATTGTTACTGATCCGGGCTATCTCCGTACCACTGTCCCGCGCGGTTGCGGTGGCGGAAAATATTGCCGCAGGCCGGTTAAATAACAGCATCGAGGTATTACGTGAAGATGAAACCGGCCAGTTAATGATTGCGATGCAAAAAATGCAGCAGGCCATTCAGAAGTATGTAGAGGATCAGCAGACGCTGGCTGACCGGCATGCTCAGGGCGTTCTCAGCGCCCGTCTGGATGCACAGCAATATCCGGGAACGTTCGGTGAAATGGCCGGCCAGGTAAATGGTCTGGTCGAAGACTATATCGCCGTAATTAATGAAACCATTGCGGTGATTGCGGAATATTCACAGGGCAATTTCGACCGCGATATGGTGGCACTGCCCGGTGAAAAAGCACAGATCAGTGCATCGGTTGCGGAAGTAAAACGGGCATTGCTGGAGATCAGTGATGATATTCAGCAGCTGTCCGCTGCCGGTGCCAGCGGTGATTTCAGCCTGCGTTGTGATGCCAGCCGTTATCGTTTCCGTTTTAAAGACATGCTGGATAATCTGAATGTGCTGATCTCAACCTGTGATGCCGGCTTTAACGATATATTGCGGGTGGCTGAAGCGCTGGCCAGTGGTGACCTGCAACAAAGTATCGATAAAGACTATCCGGGATTGTTTGGCCGAACCAAAGCCGGCGTTAACCAGACCGTGTATGCGTTGCGTAAGGTGATTGGTGAGGTAGAGGCTATGGTGCGGGCCGCCGCTGATAATGGCGATTTCAGCGTGCGCCTGAGTCATGAAGATAAACAGGGCTTTTCTCTGACCCTGGCTGAACGCCTGAACAGCCTGTCGCAGATTACAGACACCGGTCTGCGCGATGTGATGCGGGTGGTAACAGCACTGGCCGATGGCGACCTGACGCAGAGCATCAGCGCTGATTACCCGGGCTTATTTGGTGAAACCCGTCAGGCTGTCAATGCAACTGTGCGTAATCTGGATGCTCTGGTCAGCAATATCAAGCAGTCGGGTATGACGATTCAGGTGGCGTCTGGTGAGATCGCTCAGGGGAATGCTGATCTGTCACGGCGCACCGAATCCCAGGCCAGTAATCTGGAGCAGACGGCGGCCAGCAGTGAAGAGCTAACCAAGACTGTATTACGTAATACAGAGAGCGCGAAGACCGCTAATACACTGGTGCAGGAGTCGGCAAACATTGCACAGGAAGGTGGGCTGGTTGTGCGTCAGGTAATTGAAACCATGGGGCTGATTCAGCAGTCGTCAAAGAAAGTGGTCGATATTATCAGTGTGATCGATGGCATCGCATTCCAGACCAATATTCTGGCATTGAATGCCGCCGTTGAAGCTGCCCGGGCCGGCGATCAGGGACGCGGTTTTGCCGTGGTCGCAGCCGAAGTCAGGAGCCTGGCGCAACGCTCGGCTCTTGCGGCCAAAGAAATCAAAACCCTGATCGAAGATTCCGTTACGCTGGTTGAGAATGGCAGTCATCAGGTGCAGCAGGCGGGCGATACCATGGCTGGTATTGAGCGCAGTATTGGCCGGGTAAAAGATCTGACACTCAGTATTGTTGAGGCCTCGGTTGAGCAAAGCAGCGGGCTGGCACAGGTGAATCAGGCGGTTGCACATATGGATGAGGTGACGCAACAGAATGCGGCATTGGTGGAGGAGGCGGCTGCTGCTGCGGAATCTCTGATGGAGCAGGCCCGGTTTATGTCTGAGGCGGTGAGTGTGTTCCGTTTGAGCGACATGGTACAGGGGAGCGGTCATGCTGTGCTGCGGAATCTGGCCTGAGCCGGAAAAGAGCCGTAACGGCCCAATAAAAAAGCGCCCGCAGGCGCTTTTTTATTGCTCAGTATGAACCTGTCAGGCCGCGTTTTCGCTGCTGACCGGTTTAACCACGAACAGTAAGTCGCCCTGGTTAACCTGCTGACCATCGCTGTTCATAATGCGCGTTACCTTGAATTTCTGCCCGGCAGGGTAGAGTTCGGTACCGGCACGATTGAACTGTTTCAGGCTCAGCGGAGTGAACATCTTCATGGCTTCCATCAGACACAGGGTCTGGTCAACACCGATGATATCGCCTTCTTTGACAAAGGCCGGTTCACTTGGCGATGACGATCCGTAGAAAATACTGGTCGATGGCGACAGTACTTTCAGCTCGTCGGAACCTTCGATCTTCAGTGCCGCCGCGTCAACCGCGTTAGCGCTCATGTCTGCTGCGTCTTCAATATCTTTGATCAGCGCATCAACGTCGATACGGTCAAGGAATTGCGGCAGATAGGTGGTGTCGTAGACACCGTCCTGGAAGACTTTGTCGTCCAGCACGCGCTTGAGCAGCGGGATATTGGTGCACACGCCGGTAATGCGTACGCGTTCCAGATATTCACGCATCTTGGCGATGGTGTCGTTGCGGTCTTTACCGTAACAGATGATCTGCACCACCATGCTGTCGTAGAACGGCGATACCTGTTTGCCAGGTGCCGCCATCGCGATCAGCTCAATGTAGTCTTCTTCCGGCAGCACGCAGTCGCGGATCAGGCCTGGTGTTGGTACGAATTCAACATCGTCACCCTTACGCACAGCTTTCTCAGCGTTCACGCGTACTTCAATGGCATAACCCTTGGATACCGGCTTCAGGTCAGCAATGCTGTCGCCCTCGGCAATGCGGAACTGGGTGCTGACGATATCAATACCCGACACCAGTTCCGTCACCGGATGCTCTACCTGCAGACGGGTGTTCATCTCCATGAAGTAGATGGTGTTGGCGTGCAGGTCGAAAATAAATTCAACCGTACCGGCACCGACGTATTTCACCGCATCCGCCAGTTTGGCAGCAAAATCGTAGGCCGCCTGTTCCAGATCACGCGGCAGCATGGTGGAACCGGATTCCTCGAAGATTTTCTGGTTGTTACGCTGCACCGAGCAGTCGCGCAGACCGAGAATCTTGGTGTTGCCATGGCTGTCACGTAATACCTGTACTTCGATATGACGCAGGGAGGTTACGTATTTTTCCAGATACACGTCGCCGTTACCGAAAGCTGCTTTGGCCTCAGTAGAAATCTGGTGGAACAGGGCGTGGATCTTATCCGGTGAATGCACCACCTGAATGCCTTTACCGCCACCACCGTGTACCGCTTTCAGCAGCACTGGATAACCGATTTCATCGGCTACCGCAGCGGCATTGGCGGAACTGGTCAGAATGCCGTGGGAACCCGGTACAACAGGCACATTCACACGCATCGCGGTGTTAATGGCGTTGGACTTGTTACCCATGGTTTCCATCGAGGAAACCGGCGGTCCGACAAAGTTAATGTCGTGGTTACCACAGAGGGCGGCAAACTGGCTGCTTTCCGACAGGAAGCCGATACCCGGGTGCAGCGCATCCACGTTTTCGTGGTGGGCGATACGCAGTACCGATTTGGCGTTCAGATAGCTTTCGTCCGGGGTGTTACCACCGATACAGACCACACGGTCTTCAGGCCCGAGCATATCCACCGGTACCGATTCCATATCCGGGTCGGATGCAATCAGAATGACCTTGATATCGTTTTCCTGTGCCTTGCGGATCAGTTTCACCGCAGTACAGCCACGGGCGTGGATCAGCACCTTGTCGATCTTGCCGTATTTTTTCAGTTTGCTGGCATTGGCGCCGGTATCCGGAGCCATGCGCTCCGCCGTGACATAGCCCTGCAGCACGCGGTCGAGTACATCATCGACGCTGAAGCGGGCAACCGGCATATCCGGGTCGATGGCACGCAGGCGGTCGTCCAGATCATCAAAGAACGGGTGGCTGACCAGCCCGTCCATCGACTTAGGCGATACCGACAGGTAGTTCGACAGGGTACAGGTGCTTGGCAGATAGCTTGGTACCACGATCTGGCCGGCAAATGGCATATTGGTGCCGGAGAAGTAGTAGGTCTGTGCCAGCGGGTGAGTCACAAAACTCGCCTGCGCACCACCGGTACAGTCACCGAAACCGAAGATCACGATCGGCAGATCGTTATCGCGTACGAAACGGGTGATACGGTCGTTAACCACGGCCATAGAGAACAGGGCAGCCGCACCTTCTTTGGTCTGCATACCGCCGGAGGAAACAAAGCACACGATCGGCAATTGCAGACGCGCACATTCCACCATCAGCTTACAGAACTTCTCAGCGGAGGCCATATCGAAGGCGCCGGCCTGGAAGTCGAGGTTGGAAACCAGCGCACCGACCTGTTGTTCACGCTCACCGATTTTGATGGTACCGATACCGGTGATCACACCGCAGGGCTTGATGTCTTTCTTCAGCGCACCTTCGATTGAGCTGCGGAAGCCTGGGAAGGCCACCGGATCGGCGGACATCAGGCTGGCATTCAGTTCTTCAAAATCGTTGAAGAAGCGGTCAATGATGGCCTGTGCTGAGGTCTTCTTCTGACGTTTGGTATCGTCCAGAACCTGCTGAATCAGCAGATCGTGGTAAGCCATGGTCAGACGGTTCCAGAAATCCTTACGGCGACCGATAGAGACCGGGTTGATACGGCCGTTATAGGTCTTACCATCCTGCTCGGCTTCATGATATTCCGGCAGCAGTTTTTCGAAAATAAAGGTGATCACCACAAACAGGGTGTCGGACAGGCGCGGGAAGGCCAGTTTTTTCCATTCCTCAACCGACTTCAGGAAGTCGCCACGCTGATTACTCTTGATAAAGTAGCTCAGCCAGTGGTTAAAGGATTCGCGCTCCTGGGCGGTATAACTGTCGCCTTCGGTGGCTTCGGCCAGAGATTTCTCCAGCAGGGTTTTCACCGACTCGCGTGACAACGAACGGTCTTCGTTGGCTTCTTTTGCCACGCCGACCAGATTGTTGATGAAGTTGTCGTACAGCTGACCAAACACCAGCATGTTCTGACATACCTGGCTGAACTCGTAACGCAGTTCGTCGTGCAGAATGGCATCCAGAATGGTGATATCCGGGTGTGCCGGGTTCTGAATGTTTTCCTGACGGAACTGAATGTAAGGGGCCAGTGCTTCTTCAATGATGCGACGGTTGGCTTCCACTTTGATGCTGGCAATACTGTTGGCCAGTGCTTCGGTACGGGTGGAGAGTTTTAAATCCGCGCGGATATGATCCGGAATCAGCTCATCTTTGAGGATGCTGTTCAGAGCGGTTGCCAGTGACTGCTTCAGTGCGCCCTTGGACTTTTCCTTGGCCAGGCCCTGAGTCAGTTCCTGACGGGTTTCGTGCGGCAGTTGCTCGCGAATGTAAGCGGCCAGCGGATGCGGGTTCTTTTCTACGAACTCAGCCACGGCAACGGCATCGAGGATGTCATTGGCGCGCAGCAGGAAACGGCTCTGCTTGTAGTCTTCAAGGTAATCCATCAGTCCCTGGAAATTAACCGAGGCATCGGATTTCCAGCGGTTAAACAGATACAAACCGAGGTTAAAGCACAGTTCCTGCTTGGCTTTTAAGTAATTGTTCTTGGGCTCGCCGAAGAACAGACGGGCGATGGTGCTGCGGCTCTCGTCACGGTCTTCGTACTTGCTCCAGAAGTTTTTCCAGCTTTTGTGCAGATTGTCGTCGTAGACGATTTTTTCCGGTGCCTGCAGCCAGTTCTGGAATTTGCGCTTGGATTCGCGCTGCAGACGGGACTGCAGCTGGCCTTCCGGTACTTCTTTTTCTGCCAGGCGACCGTAGTTTTCCAGTGTTGTGGAATGAATACGGCGGCGCAGGGTGAGGTAGCGGGTATAGCGATAGGTCAGGCCGAACAGGTTGATATGCTCGGTCGGAGTCTGGGCAAGGAAGAAGTTAGAGTCTTTCTGCAGCTTTTCCAGTTTCTCAGACGGCTTAAGGAAACGTTCAACACTGCGCTGATAATGGTCCATCAGATATTTGCTGTGACGGGCAAACTCGGCGGCACTGGCTTCGATGGATTCGATACCGGTGGTAATGGCCTGATGCAGGTTGAAACGCTTTTCGTCAGCATCGGTCGGGGCGTAATCGATGATGCCATCGATAATCCCGGCTTCACGCAATTCAAAACCGGATACGCCAACGTACTTGGCACATTCCTGCCAGGACAGGTTGTATTTACGTGCAATGGACGCCAGACCCTGCGGCTGAATGGTGTTGAAAATACCATCACGCACGCTGAGCAGAATATTGGTGGTTGCCAGCGGAATTGCACCACCGGAGTAGCCAGCACCCCAGATAATACCGAGGGTTGGCACATCATTGTTGGCCATTTCGGTAATCAGGTGGGAGATGCTGTGTGCCTGGTTGCCGGCATTCGCGGCTTCACCGGCATCGGCTCCGGGGGTGTCGATAAAGGTAACAATCGGCATGGCGCGACGGGCAAAGGCACGGGCCTGCTGGGCAGCACGGTTGTGATGCTGTGGCTGCCACGCACCGTTGGCGTGTTCACGGTTCTGGCAGATAAAACCAACGCGGCGTACATGACCACCAAAGTCCATATCGGCCTCGGCGCAGTACAGCGGGCCGTCTTCTACTTCGGTGATAACACGCAGCACCAGATGCTGTACCACAGCTTTAGCGCCCATGCGGCTGTTGCTTTCGCTGGGCGCGACGATCTGTTCAATATAATTGTCGATATTCAGGCCACGCAGGCGCTCAAGTTCGGCCTCGCAGCGTTCCGGAGAGATCAGCCCTTTAACGCTCTGATCAACGGCGTTATCTTCGTATTCCGGAAACAGGGAAAAGTCGGCAGACAGCTGTTCTGCTTTCTGGAACAGCTGGTCGATATGTTTGGATATGGCGTTTCCTGTTGAAACCTGTTGCTCTGTCATCGTTACTACATTCCATAATGTGCCGATATTCAATCGGGCCGGCCTGAATCGGATGTCGCGGAACCAGCCCATCATGCCTCTGTAAAACTACCGCCACAGCCAGAAAACTGACCGTGTGCGGATTAACAGGGGGCATTAGTAAAACCTAAAAAGTCTTTCTTGAATATCACTAATAACCAGTAAAAGCGACTCAGTACACGTTTTTTCAGAGGGACTGAAAAATCAGGGTCGCGTTGGTCCCACCGAAGCCAAAGCTGTTCGACATCACGGTTTTAAGCGCAGCGTCGCGGTTTTCGGTCACGATGGGGAAACCAGCTGCGCCTTCGTCTTTTTCGGTGATGTTGGCACTGCCGGTAATAAAACCGTGCTTCAGCATCAGCAGGCTGTAGATAGCCTCCTGTACCCCGGCGGCACCCAGAGAGTGACCGGTCAGAGATTTGGTTGAGCTGATTGGCGGTACTTTGTCGCCGAAGGCCTGGCCTACGGCGCGCAGTTCGGTAATGTCACCCGCTGGCGTGCTGGTGCCGTGGGTGTTCAGATAATCAATGGTAGGGTTGCCTGCCATTGCCAGCGCATCCTGCATGCAGCGCACGGCACCTTCGCCGGACGGCGCAACCATGTCAGCACCGTCGGAAGTGGCCGCATAGCCGATCAGTTCAGCGTAAATAGTCGCGCCACGGGCAACGGCGTGTTCGTATTCTTCCAGTACCAGCATGCCGCCGCCGCCAGCGATGACGAAACCGTCACGGGTGGCATCGTAAGGGCGGGATGCAGTCTCCGCAGCGTCGTTGTATTTGCTCGACAGAGCGCCCATGGCATCAAACTGCATGGTCAGAGACCAGTGTTCTTCTTCGCCGCCACCGGCGAAAACGATGTCCTGCTTGCCCCACTGAATCAGTTCCATCGCATGACCGATGCAGTGTGCACTGGTGGCACAGGCGGAGGTCATGGAGTAGTTCACACCTTTAATAGAGAACGGCGTTGCCAGGTTGGCCGATACGGTGCTGCCCATGGTGCGGGTTACGCGGTATGGGCCGACCTTACGGATACCTTTTTCACGCAGAATGTCGACGGATTCAACGATATCGCTGGAAGACGCACCGCCGGAGCCGGCAACCAGGCCGGTACGGGGATTGCTGACCATCTCAGCGGTCAGGCCGGAATCTTCAATGGCTTCACGCATGGATAAATAAGAATAAGCTGCGGAGTCACCCATAAAGCGTTTCAGCTTGCGATCGATGACCTCATCCAGATCAATGTGCGGTTTGCCGGCGACGTGGCTGCGGAAGCCGAGTTCGGCGTATTCCGGCATATAGCTGATACCAGAGCGCTGTGCCCGCAGGGATGCCAGTACCTCATCTTTGTTATTACCCAGACAACCTACGATTCCTAAACCTGTAACCACAACTCGACGCATAACTGATACTCTGATTCTTATTAACGAAATGAAATCCTGTACAGCCTATGACAGAAATATTGAGGTAATATTTCAATCCTTTGGCGGCCACCACTATATAGCAGTCGTCAAAAAGGCATAAAGAAAAATATTGTTAACCAATAGTCTTTAATCAAAAGAAAAAGGGTTGTATTAGTGATGGCTGATCAAGATGTGCGCTGGAGCCGGGCGCAGGAGCTGATGTTGGAGAATGCATTGGATGTGGAGACCATGGCTGCTTGTCTGGGGCAGGACGAGGATCGCATGCAGGCTATGTTAGGGGAAAAACCGACGCGGAAAATCACGGATGCCGTGGCGGCACAGATGGAGCAGACCTTTTCCAAGCCCAAAGGGTGGCTCGATCAGTCCGATGACGGCGGTATTACCTTTGACTTGTTTGGCGCCTGATATCAGCAGAATGCGGTAAGCCGGGGACGTTAACGCCCCCCCCGACTCTTCAGTTTCCGGTGTCTTGCTGTCGCAACAGGCGCGCAAACGGCAACCAGATTTTGACCAGTGCGGTAATGACTGCAACCAGACTGGCGGCAATCGCCAGCGGATCGGTATACGGATAACCATCTTCATGAAAGGCCAGGTAGCCCGAAGCCAGTGTCAGCAACAGGGCACTGAGTAATTTCCAGCCATGGGCCTGTAGCCACTGGAAGCGATTGACCAAGGCAACGCTCAGGCAGGCGAACAGCAGGCCGAAAGCACCACCTACCAGAATATCCAGCGGCCAGTGGGCGCCGACCATCGCGCGGCTCAGGGCGGCCGCCAATCCCAACAGCAGAATCAACAGACCAGCACTCAGGCGCTTGTTGTTCAGCCATAGCAGGCCGGCACAGCTCAGCGCGGTAAAGGAATGGCCTGAGGGGAAGCTGTGTCCTTTAAGAACGGCACCAATAATGGTGAAGCTGTCATGGCTGAGCACGGCGGCCGGGCGGGCAACGTCCAGCGTATTTTTGAAAAAATGCACAAAAACCGCGCCCAGAATCAGCAGTACCAGCGACTGGGTCAGTAATAATGGCCGGTAGCAGGCGGCAATCAGCAGCACAGCAATGGCAAACAGTGTGTCGGCGACCAGTGTCAGGTTGGCCCACAGCCAGTCAGGCAGCATGCCGCCGGCGTGATTCCACTGTAAAAACAGGGCCTGGTTAGCATTGCTCAGCCACAACAATAAGGCTGAGCTGAGCATCAGTGCTGCCAGAGTCAGCAACGGGGGGCTGCCCAGAGTCTGTTGCTGCGTCATGGCTGCTCCGCAGCAGGGGCTGGGGTTGGAGCAGAGTCTGGCGCAGCGATGCGGCGCACAATCTGAATCGGACCCGACTGGAACAGTACATCATAATATTCGCTGTCACTGGCCAGGCGGTCTTCACGGCCAAAGCCGACCTCGCCAATTTCCAGTGGGCGGCGGTGCGTCACCTTATTCAGATAAACGTTAAAGCTCGGCATATCGATGGACTGGGTGTAGACCGGCTCATCCAGCGTCTTGGCAAACTGTGCCGCTTCCCAGACCGGGCGTTGCTGCGCTTCACTGAATGCAGGCACAAAAATAAACCAGACGAACAGAGTCTGGATTCCGCCAACCATGACCAGGCGGCTCCATAACGGATAGCGGCGCCACAGAATCAGGGTCAGGCTGACGATGCCGGCCAGCG
Source organism: Thalassolituus sp. UBA2009 (assembly GCF_002335285.1). Classification (NCBI taxonomy): domain Bacteria; kingdom Pseudomonadati; phylum Pseudomonadota; class Gammaproteobacteria; order Oceanospirillales; family Oceanospirillaceae; genus Thalassolituus; species Thalassolituus sp. UBA2009. The sequence continues at coordinate 59,221 of NZ_DDCJ01000005.1, read as the reverse complement.
CAGCCAGAATGGCGAAGTCCTGATTAAAGTAATGTCCGGCGCGCTGGGCGACGGCAATCTCAATCGGGTTGGTCAGGCGTTGTTCGGCCACCGGAATCAGCAGCGGGAACGCGACCATTACACCAAACAACAGGGCCGGGAACAGCAGGGCGAACCAGCGGTTCTGCAGCCAGGCGTGGTAGCGCGCCATCAGGATCACCAGCGGTGTGCAACCGTACAGGATGTAATGCGGCAGCTTGGTACTGGCCAGACTGAATAACACCAGCACCACCAGAAACCAGATCCACAGGAAAGCATCCAGCGGGTCTTTGCCCGGCAGGATATTGCGTACAGACGGCACAATACGCAGCAACAGGGCACCGAATGGCGCCAGCACAAAAGGCAGTACCAGCGGGTAGAACAGGAAGCCGCCGTCGTGACCTTCCATCGCATTGTTGAAGCGGTTGACGTTGTGCTTAAGGAAGAAACCATCAATGAAGGCCTGCCCCTGTGCCTGATACTCAAGGATGTACCAGGGCGCGGCGATGGCAACGAACAGAATCCAGCCGGGAATAAAGAATATCGCGCGCAGAAACTCTGCCCGCAGGCCCTGACTCAGGTAGAACAGAGCAGCCACCATAAAGGGAATAGCCACAGCCACCGGCCCTTTGGTCAGTACACCCAGTGCCATTAACGCGTAAATCGCAACCAGCAGGCTGTTGGCGGGCTGACGGCTGTAGCTGTACATCAGCAGCAGTGTGGTGGCCAGCAGGGCATTGAGTAAGGCGTCGGCGGTGGCAACGTGGGCGATCATATTAATGCCCAGGCTGGCAGCGGCCATCAGCGCGGCGATGATGGCGGTTTTTTCATCCAGATGGCGGCGTACAAAAGCGAATATGGCCAGTGTCCAGCCCAGACCGGCCAGCGCTGAAGGCAGGCGGAAGGCCCAGACTTCGGTGCCGAATACCGAGATAGATGCGGCCTGCAGCCAGTAAATCAGGATGGGTTTGTCGAAACGCACCCGGTCGTTAAGCCAGGTGGTAATAAAGTCGCCACGCTCAAACATGCCGCGGGTCGCCTCGCTGAAGGCGCCCTCGTCATGATCAAACAGCAGATACCCATTGAGGTTGGCAAAGAAAAAGCCCACCAGAACCAGCAGCAGCCACAGCGGCATCTGCAGGCCCGGGAGGCGGTATTGCAACTTAGCTGGCATGCTGATCGTCACCACCTGAAGCGTTGGCCTCTGTCTGGGTAGTGGTTGCAGCGGTTACTGTATTTTGTTGCTGATTCCAGCCCGGTTCACCTTTGTCGGCATCGGCCGCAGGATGGTAGATCACATATTGCTGGCGCTGGGATGATTCAAAGTAAGTACGTGAAATCAGCTCAGACAATACGCCGGTGGTGAGGAATTGCAGGGCAGCAATCACACAGACCACGGCAATTAAAAACAGCGGGCGGTTGCCGATGTCTTCACCCAGAATGAATTTCACAAAAGCCAGATAGGTCATCATCAGGCCACCCATCGAACCCAGTGCCAGACCGATAGAGCCAAAAAAGTGGCCCGGACGGGCGCGATAGCGCATGAAGAAATAGACCGACAACAGGTCAAGAATCACGCGGAAGGTGCGCGAAATACCGTATTTGGATTCACCGGCAACCCGTGCGTTGTGGGTTACCACAATTTCGCCAATACGGCTTGGTGGAACGACCGCCGCCACCCAGGCCGGAATAAAGCGGTGCATTTCACCATACAGACGAACCTGTTTGATGACCGAAGATTTGTAAATTTTCAGCGAGCAGCCGTAGTCATTGATACGTACACCGGTGATTTTACCAATCAGGCGGTTGGCGATGCGCGATGGGATCTTACGCAGCACCAGATCGTCCTTACGGTTTTTACGCCAGCCGGTGAGCAGATCCAGATCATTCTCCAGCAGATGGTCGACCATGCGCGGAATATCGGCCGGATCGTTCTGCAGGTCGCCGTCGAGGGTGGCAATCAGGTAGCCGCGGGCTTCATCAATACCGGCCTGCATCGCGGCGGTCTGGCCGAAGTTACGGCGCAGTTCAACCACACGTACGTGGCTGCCGTATTTTTCGGATTCTTTTTTCAGAGCCTGAGGCGTGCCATCGGTGCTGCCATCATCAACGACCAGAAGTTCCCAGTCGCCGTTGTAACTGGCAAGACCTTCATGCACGCGTGCGACCATAGGGCCAACGTTTTCGATCTCGTTGAACATAGGAATCACTACAGACAGTGAAGGCTTCTGGGTTGCCGCGGATGTATTTGCCTCAGTCAAGGTCATTACCACTCTGTAAAAAGGAATTGCGGGCGCCATGAGCCGGTTTGATAACAGTAAAACCGGCACCGCCACGGCGCGCGATGTAAAAAGAACCGCGATCATACCCAAAAGGGGATGACAGGAAAATAACGAGCAAGGCCGCTGATGAAAACTCAGTGTGCCACCCTGTACCCTGATCGCTGTCTTTCAGTGGCTTTGTCAGCGCTGAAGTTCCCGGCGGGCAAAGATTCAGCCGTTGTCAGAGGCCGTTGCCGGCAGCCGCAGGCGCTGGGTCAGCAGTGTGATCAGAGCCGTCAGCAGCAGTGTGCTGCCCAGTACAAACAGATGCAGGTTTACCGCCGCAGCCAGTGCTTTGGCGTGATCAATGCCCCAGGGCAGAAGGCCCGCGAGTACACCAGCTTCGTAGGTGCCGGCGCCAGCCACGCCATGAATCGGTAACACACTGCTCAGTTCGCCGGTGGTCGCACCCATCCAGCTCTGGCTGTAGGGCAGATCCAGAAATTGCGCCAAAAGCCAGGCATAGACCGCCAGCTTCAGTGCCCAGTTGATCAGGGTCCAGAACAGGGCGCGGGCGAAGCTCCAGGGTGATTTGGGCAGGGCATGCATCAGCTCGGCGCCACGGTTGGCCAGTTTGCTGGGGTGCGCCAGCAGAAAACGGTTGAGGGCATTCTGCAGTGGCAGTACCAGCAGCGGCGCCGTCAGCAGGCCAGCAGCCAGCAGCAGTTTGACGCTGTTGCTGACTTCAAGTTGTGTGTGCAGTGACAGCGCGGCGAGCACCAGCAGGGCATACAGATCAAGCAGGCGCAGCCACAATAATGCCGGGCCGCTGTGACGATAGGGCACATCAAAATGCTGTTTCATCAGCAGGGGGAAGGCGGTTTCGCCGCTGCGCATCGGCAGCATATTATTGAAGAAGTTATGCAGCACGGTGATGCGTGTCAGGCGTAAAAATTGCCCGCGGCATTGCTGCCAGAAGAAGTCGTAGAAGCGCAGTGCGCGCAGTATGTAGCTCAGCAGCATCAGCAGTATGGCAATCGCAACCTGCTGCGGAGGGATGCTTTGCCAGCTCTGTACCACGGCGCCCCAGCCGTAACTGCGTTCAACCAGCCAGATCAGTGCCAGTAATAAGGTCAGCCCCAGCCAGAATTTCCACGATTTGAACACAGTGCAGCCTCGCGCTTGGTAAAGGCCGGCATGGTTGCCGCCACCCGCTGTATTGTCAAGCCAGCCGGCAGGCGTTTGCCGTTTGAATCGCCGCTGGCTTGGTATAAAGTGCGCTCCCGAAAAAGAATAAGCCGCTGGCTGAGCCAGATAGACGTTTCTGTGGATGGAGAATTGCCGTGAAAGTCCTGCTGATTAAAACCTCATCGCTGGGGGATGTATTCCACACCCTGCCGGCGCTGGAAGATGCCTGGCGGGCGATTCCCGGACTGGAAGTCGACTGGGTGGTGGAAGAAGCTTTTGCTGCGATTCCGGCCTGGCATCCGGCAGTAAAAAAAGTCATCCCGGTGGCCTGGCGGCGCTGGCGCAAAAATCTGCGTGATAAAGCCAATCGTGCAGAAATGAAAGCCTTCTGGCGTGATCTGCGCGCCACTGAATACGATGTGGTGCTCGATGCTCAGGGCCTGATTAAAAGCGCGGTATTTACCCGCATGGCCCGCGGTCCGCGCTTTGGTCTGGATAAGCACAGTTGCCGTGAGCCGCTGGCGGCGCTGGCCTATCAGCATCCGCAGGCGGTGGCAAAAGGGCAGCATGCTATTCCACGGGTGCGCCAGCTGTTTGCTCAGGTACTGGGTTATGAGGTGCCGGATGGGCTGAGTTATGGCGTTGACCGCACACGCTGGCCGCGGCCGGCGGTTGACGGTGATTACTGGCTGTTCCTGCACGGCACGACCTGGATCACCAAACTCTGGCCGGAAGCTTACTGGCGTGAGCTGGCAGCTATGGTAGCGGCCAGTGGCCGTAAAGTCGTTCTGCCCTGGGGTAATGATGAAGAACAACAGCGCGCCGAACGTATTGCTGACGGGCTGGATGGTGTTGAGGTACTGCCAAAAATGGGCCTCAATGCGCTGAATGCTTATCTGGCCCATGCGCAGGCCGTGGTTGGCGTGGATACCGGTTTATCCCATGTGGTTGCCGCGCTGGAAGTACCCTCCGTGGCGATTTATGGCGCCACCGATTCAACCCTGACCGGCGTGTTGGGGCCGCAGGTTGAAGTCATGCGCAGCGGTTACAGCGATTGCGCTCCCTGCCTGTCGAAAACCTGCCTGAAGAATGAGTCCGGCGATATTCAGCCGCCCTGTTATCGTGAGATCAGCCCGCAACGGGTGTTCGATCATTTGCTTGGCCGTCTGAACTCAGCCGGCTGATGAAATCCCCGGTAATTCGGCAGCAATAAAAACGGGCGCCATAGCGCCCGTTTTTATTGCTTTCAGAAGCGTCAGCCTGTTGTCAGCAGCGCTTTAACATCCTGCTCCAGCCCTGCTGCGCTGATGCCTTCCGGAGCCTGTGGCTGACCAACGGTTAAACCCACCCGAGACCAGAAGCGCCGTGGCGTTTTGGTGAGTGCCAGGCCATCTTTGTGGCTGAAAAAACTGCCCCATAAACCGTCCAGCGCCATCGGAATAACCGGCACTGGTGTTTCGGCGATAATACGTTCGATACCGGCACGGAAGGGTTCAATTTCTCCGCTTTGTGTCAGTTTCCCTTCCGGAAAAATACACACCACCTGGCCATCGGCTAATTCTTCTTTAATACGGCGGAAGGCCGTTTCATAAACTTCATTATTGGCCTTAGGCGAACAGATCGGAATGGCTTTGGCCAGACGGAAAAACCATTTCATCCCCGGCATTTCTGAAATACCGCGATCCATAACAAAGCGTATAGGGCGCGGACAGGCACCGGCAATCAGTAAGGCATCAACATAGCTGACGTGGTTGCAGACTAATACAACCGGGCCTTCTTCGGGAATATTCTGAATGCCTTTATGGCTTACGCGATACATGGTGTGCGACAGCATCCAGATAACAAAACGCAGGGCAAATTCCGGTACCTGCGAATAGACGTAGCCGACGACGACAATATTCATGATGGCAATCACGCAGAAATATTCGGCGATGGATAACTTCATAATCACCAGGCTGATGATGCCGAAAGCGGCACTGCCAACCATAAAAAGTGCGTTCATCACGTTGTTGGCTGCGATGGTCTGGGCGCGCATTTTTTCGTCACTGCGCTGCTGAATTAACGCCTGCAGTGGCACAACATATAAACCGCCGAACAAACTGATCAGTGCGATGTCCGCCATCATGCGCCAGTGGTCGGCATTCTGTACAAACGCCAGAGCGCTTAGGTCGGAACTGATGTTCAGACTGCTGATGGCAAAGTACAGGTCAACACCAAAAATGCTCATGCCCAATGAGCCGATCGGTACTATACCAAGCTCAATTTTGTGACCGGATAGTTTTTCGCACAGCAGCGAGCCTGCGGCTACGCCGACAGAAAACAGAGTTAACAGCAGGGTAACGATTTGCGGGTTGCCGCCTAAGTGATCACGGGCCAGATTCGGAAACTGGGTCAGGTAACTGGCGCCTAAAAACCAGAACCAGCTGATGGCCATAATGGATAAATATACGGCGCGTTGCTGGCGGGCATTACGTAACGTATTTACCAGCTCGGTAAGCGGATTCCAGTTGATGGTCAGCTGTGGATCACCGGCTGCCGCGGTTGGAATAAAGCGACTGCTGAAATAACCCAGCACGGCAAAAAAGATAACACCCGCAGCAATCCAGTATTTGGCAGCGCTTAAATCAAATAATAAACCGGCGGTAATCGTGCCGCCTAAAATGGCCAGAAAAGTACCCATCTCAACCAGTGCATTACCGCCCACCAGTTCGTCTTTATGCAGCTGTTGTGGCAGTAAGGCGAATTTTACCGGGCCAAACAATGCCGATTGCAGACCCATCAAAAACAGCAGGGTCATCATCAGCAGCATATTGTTGGTAATAATGCCGGCAGCAGCAATCAGCATGATGGCGACTTCGAGTAATTTAACGCTGCGGATTAAACGCGATTTTTCCATTTTATCGGCGATCTGGCCGGCGATGGGCGAGAACAGAAAAAACGGCAGGATAAACAGCCCGGCGGCAAGGTTGGTGTACAGTGCGGAATCTTCTTCGGCAATAATGCCGCTGAAAGCGATCAGTAATAACAGCGCATTTTTGTATAAGTTATCGTTAAACGCGCCCAGTGCTTGGGTAATAAAATACGGCAGAAAGCGGCGTTTGCCGAGCAGGGTAAACTGACTGTGCTGACTCATGGCTGATTTCCTTGTATGGCCTGTTGGTTATGCATGACGGTCTTCCTTATCGTTAATCCAGCCGGGTAAATAATGGTGCAGCAGAGAGAGAATCATGCTGTGGCCATTGATATTGCCCGGAGTAAATAATTTATCATCCAGTGCCAGCACGCAGATGCCGTGAACGCTTGCCCAGATCGTCCGTGCGCTTTGAGCGCAGTCGGCTGCCGTGGTGCCGGGTTTGAGTATGGTGAGCTGCTGTTGCAGCAGGGTGAATACGTTATCGATGCGTTGTTGCTGCCAGTCGGGCAGGTTTTCCTGTTCCGGTAACTGATGCTCAAACAGCAGTCGCCACTGATGCGGGTGCTGGCTGGCGAAGTTGAAATAACTCATGGCACAGGCTTCCAGCGCTTGTTGTGGTGAGTCTGCCTGCTCTATAGCGGCGCATAATTCACGGTATATCTGATCCAGAGTGCGGGCGTTAGCGGCCAGCAACAACAAACCATAACTGCCGAATTGGTTAATCAGCGTGCCGGGGGAATAGCCGACCTCGCGTGCAATCTGGCGCAGGCTGAGGCTGCTGGCCGGCTGCTGCTGCAGCAGATTGAGCACCGTTTCCATGGTCAGTTGTTGCAGCTGTACGGGTGTGTGATCCTGGCGGCGGGCCATGATGAGTCACCTGAATGATTTTGAACGGCGTTCAATATAAGACTGTTCTGAACGCTGTTCAATAGATTTTTTACGTCAGGAATGGGAAGGGTGGCCGGGGGTTATTTGCCCCGGTACTCGCCTGGGGTCATACCTGTCCAGGCCTTGAAGCGGCGGTGGAATGAGCGGGCCTCACTGAAGCCCAGACGGGCGGCGATATCGTTCACCGGAATATTGGTGGTACGCAGCCAGTTGGTTGCCACTTCGCGACGTAAGTCATCGAGCAGTTGCTGATAGCCGGTACCGGCCTCCTGTAAACGGCGCTGCAGTGTGCGCTCGGTCATGCCGAGTTCGGCGGCGACTTTGTCGCGCCGCGGCAGGTCTTCCTCCATCAGGCTGCGCAGCAGTGAACGGGTCTGCATCACAATCGGGTGCTTTTCCTGCAGTTCGGCCATAACGGCGGCAGCCTGCTGCTCCAGCGTAGCCAGTAATGTCGGGTCGGGCTGGCGCAGAGGTGTATCAAGAATGGGTTCCGGGAAAATCAGCGCACTGCGGTCGCTGCCAAATTCCAGCGGTGCCTGAAAAATGTCTTCATAAACAGCCAGCAGGGCGGGGGCGGGCTTGTTACGCTCGAACAGGACGCATTCGGGTTTGCCGTCCTGCATGTCCGCCAGCCAGCGGGCAAACACCAGCCAGCTGCCAAGCACGTTGTCGATCATGTGTGGGCGTACAATGGGGTCGTCGTATTGGCAGACCCAGCGCATCGCCAGGTGTGGGCCGTATTTTTCGATTTTGGTAACACCCATGTCGCCAACGATGGCTTCGTATTCCGGTGTGATGTGCAGCGCCTCGCGCGCGGTGCGGCAGTTCATCGCCATGTAGCCAACCAGGCTGTAAGAGCCGGGCTGCACATAACGTGAGCTTTTTAAGCCGAACAATGGGTCGCGGGTCTGCTCGATCAGCCAGCGGATCAGGCTCTGGAAGGCACGGCCGTGGGTGCGGCTGATGCTGTTATCCATTATGCCGTGCGGCATATTAACGGCATCCAGAGCCTGTACGGGTTCTATACCGTAGTCCTGCGCTGCGCGCAGATACTGGCGGATGGCTGCAGATGAAGCGGTACCTAATAAATCTTGAGAGTTCATCCGATGTGCATCATGTTGTTGTTATAACCGCGTGGAGTCTGGCATTGGGTTTGTCGTTGCGCTGGCTGAATATACTACGTCTCTGTCTCAAACTGTCAGTGCCAGCGTTCAGCCTTCGCTGTATCTTAGCGCTCTCTGCGAATTGGGTCTAACGGACATTTGAGGATTACAACATGGGTCGTCGCTGGAATGGTTGGGGTGATGAGAGTTATATCAAAGAGGTGCCGGCACACGGCGAGCGCCTGATTCATTCCGTCATCGGAGAAACCAAGGCTCTGACCGATGCCACGCTGGAGTCGGTGATGGCGCAGGTTCCTGCTTCCCGGCTGGCGCCCCATCCTCTGGTGGTAACGGCGGCTGAAGACCGTGTACGCCATGCCCGTGGACAAAGTTTTCCGGATTGGCTAGCCATGCGCAGTGGGGACTTCGGGGTTTTTCCTGACGGGGTTGCCTATCCGGAAACCAGCTCTCAGGTACGTGAACTGCTGGATTATGCCGTTGAGCACGATGTGGAAGTTATTCCCTATGGTGGCGGTACCTCAGTGGCCGGGCATATTACGCCGCTGGCCAGCCAGCGCGCGATCCTGACCATCGATCTGGGGCGTATGAACCAGTTGATGGAGCTGAACGAAGAAAGCCAGATCGCCACTTTTGGTGCCGGTACGCCGGGGCCACTGGTTGAAAGCCAGTTGCGTGCCCGTGGTTACACGCTGGGGCACTTTCCTCAATCCTGGGAGCTTTCAACCATTGGTGGCTGGATTGCTTCCCGCTCCAGCGGCCAGCAGTCGCTGCGTTATGGTCGTATCGAGCAAATGTTCGCTGGTGGACGCATGGAAACTCTGCTGGGAACTATGGATATTCCGACCATTCCGGCATCGTCCGCCGGTCCGGATATGCGTGAAATTACCATGGGCATGGAAGGGCGCATGGGCATCTTTACCGAAGTGAAGGTGCGTGTGACGCGGATGGCGGAAGAGGAAAAATTCTTCGTGGTCTTTATGCCTAACTGGCAGGCTGCGAAAACGGCAGTGCGTGAACTGGTGCAGAATAAAGTACCGATGTCGATGATGCGCGTGAGTAATGCCAAAGAAGCCAAAGCGCATCTGCATCTGGGCACTCAGGAAAAACAGTTTAAATTGCTGGACCGTTTCCTGCGTTTTATGGGAATGGGTGATGAGCGCTGCATGCTGACCTATGGTGTCACCGGCACTAAATATCAGAACAAAACGTCGCTGAAACAGATCCGTAAAGTATTAAAAGCTCACGGTGGTGTTGGTGGACCTCTGGCTAATATTATGGGCAGCATCTGGTCTCATGGCCGTTTTAAATTTCCGTATCTGCGTGAAACGACCTGGACGCGCGGTATTGCTGTAGACACGCTGGAAACTTCGACCGACTGGGATAATATCGATCAGTTAATGGCCGATGTGGAAAGCGCACTGGAAACTGCGCTGCGCAGCGATGGTGAAGAAGTGATGGTGTTTACCCACCTGTCGCACATGTACACTCAGGGCTCCAGTATTTACACCACGTACTTCTTCCGCTGCGCTGACAGCTACGAAGAAACCCTGGAGCGCTGGCGCAAACTGAAGCACAAGGCATCTTCGGTGATTGCCCGTGGCCGTGCGACGATTTCACATCAGCATGGTGTCGGTAAAGATCATGCGCCGTATCTGCCAGCGGAAAAAGGTGCGCTGGGTATGCGCGTGCTGAATACGCTGGTACAGGATTTTGACCCGCAACAGCGACTTAATCCGGGCACTTTGCTGGAAAAAAATAATAGCGGAAATGCGGCAGGAAACACCGTAAAAAAGACACAACAGGAGCAGGCTGAACCGTTACTGGAACAGCAGTCTTCCTGATCAGTGTAAAAACTTAATAACTACATTCTCATCAAAACGATAATCAGCAACCGCCGGACAGGATAAAAGAGCAGTATGTGGCAGACAGCATGGGTACCAGGGCAGCGTGAGCATCAGCTGGAGCAGTTAAAGAGTGCTCCGCAGCACTGGGATGTGATCGTTGCCGGTGGCGGCATCACGGGTGCGGGAATAGCCCGCGAAGCGGCGCGCCGTGGTCTGAAAGTACTGCTGCTTGAACGCCAGGATTTTGCCTGGGGTACGTCCAGCCGGTCATCCAAAATGGTGCATGGCGGTCTGCGCTATATCGCCGCCGGTGATGTGAAAACCACCATGCATTCGGTGCAGGAACGTGAGCGTCTAATGACGGAAGCACCGGGACTTGTCGATCAGATGGGCTACCTTATGGCGCATTATAAGGGCGGTTTTCCCGGACCTTTTGTATTTAATACGCTGCTGCGCATCTATGATTTTTTTGCTGGCAAACGCTACCGTCATTATTTCAAACGCGACGACTTCGAATACCTGAGTCCACTGCTGAATGAGCACGAATTAATTGGCGGTACTCAGTTTGCCGATGCGGTCACCGATGATGCCCGTCTGGTGGTCCGCGTGTTGCGCGAAGCGCAGAAAGACGGTGCTGTGGTGCTTAACTACGTTGGCGTTAAACAACTGCTGAAAGACGGTGAGCAGGTTGTGGGTGCCCGTGTGGAAGATGTGCTCACAGGCGAAGCTTATGACGTTAAGGCCGATGTCGTGATTAATGCCACCGGTGCCTGGGCGGATGAACTGCGTGGTCAGATGACCGACGAGAAAAAAATCCGTCCGGCGCGTGGCAGTCATATTGTTGTACCGGCCTGGCGTTTGCCGGTTGCGCAGTCATTTACGGCGATGCACCCGGATGATAAACGCCCGATTTTTATTTTCCCGTGGGAAGGCCGTACCGTGATTGGTACCACTGATCTGGACAATAACGGCATCGATAACAGCGAAGCCAGTATGACCCGGGCAGAGTTGGATTATTTATTAAAAGTCGCCCGTCATCAGTTTCCGAAAGCCGATCTTGCCGAAAAAGATATTATTTCCAGCTGGGCCGGCGTGCGCCCACTGGTGTCTTCCGGTGCTTTAAATCCATCGAAAGAAAAGCGTGATCACAGCGTCTGGGATGATAAAGGTCTGGTCAGTGTCAGTGGTGGTAAATTAACCACTTTCCGTCTGATTGCTCTGGATGCACTCGAAGCGGCACGTAAATACATCAAGCGTTTTCCCTCCGGTGAATTTGGTGCGCAGATTTTTACGCCGGCAGTTTCTGAGCATAAAAAATATCAGGCTCTGCCAGGATATCTGCAGAAACGTCTGAGTGGCCATTTTGGTATGGATCTGGATGCGCTGTTAAATCTGGCCAAAGAAGGTGAGATGGATGTGATTCCCGGCAGTCGTACTCTTTGGGCTGAGCTGCGCTGGTCGGCGGCGAATGAGTCGGTTAAACATCTGGATGATTTACTGCTGCGCCGTACCCGTCTCGGTTTGCTGCTGGAGCAGGGAGGACTTGGATTTACCGATAAAATCCGTGCGGTCTGTGCCGAAGAACTGGGTTGGGATAATGCTCACTTTCAGGAAGAGCTTGAGCGTTATAAAGCAATCTGGAATAAGCATTACAGCGTTCCTAAATAATATAAGCGCCATAACAGACTGCCTTTGCGGGCAGGCTGTTATGGAGTTTTATCACAACGATAAAAAGAATCAGGCAGCTCAGCAGTATGGCAAATGCGGAATATTTACTGGCAATTGATAATGGCACCCAAAGTGTACGCGTGCTGGTATTTGATCAGCAGGGTAATGAGGTTGCCAAAAGCAAAGTTACCATTGAGCCGTACTTTTCCCGTCATCCGGGCTGGGCTGAACAGGATGCTGGTTACTATTGGGAAAACCTTCAGGAAGCCTTTCGGCGCTTATGGGCGCAGGGTAAGGTAACTCCGAATCAGATTCGCGGCGTGTCACTGACAACGCAGCGCTACACCATGATCAATCTTGATGAGAATTTCCAGCCTTTACGTCCGGCCATTGTCTGGATGGACCAGCGCCAGGCTGCGGTAGAAACACCGGTTGGTGGTATCTGGGGTGTGCTGATTAAAACTCTCGGTCTGAGTCATTTAATCCGTGAGATGCGTGCAAAAGCACGGGATAACTGGATTGCCCAGCACGAACCGGATGTGTGGGCAAAAACCCGTTATTACGTGAATTTATCGGCTTGGCTGACGTATTGCCTGAGTGGTGAATTAAAAGATTCGACCGGTTCCATCGTTGGTTATCTACCCTACGACTATAAGCGTCAGCAATGGGCTAAGCCTTCCGACCTGAAATGGAAACTGCTGTCTGCTACCCGCGGGATGATGCCGGATCTGGTATCTCCGGGGGAGCAGTTAGGACAGGTTTCTGCGGCCGCAGCGGCGCTGACCGGGTTGCCGGCCGGGTTGCCGATGATTGCGGCAGCCTCGGATAAAGCCTGTGAAGTAATGGGTGCTGGTGGGCTTGATGCGCATATCGGTTGTCTGAGTTATGGCACGACCGCCACCATTAATACGACAACGGCAAAGTACATCGAAACCATTCCGTTTATTCCGCCTTATACCGCTGCCGTTCCGGGTCATTACAATACCGAAATGATGATTTACCGCGGTTTCTGGATGGTGAGCTGGTTCAAGGAAGAGCTGGCACATAATGAGCAGCGGCTGGCGGCCGAACGTGGTGTAGAGCCTGAGCAGTTATTTGATGAGCTGGTTAATCAGGTACCGGCGGGTTCTATGGGGCTGATGATGCAGCCTTACTGGTCGCCGGGTGTGCGTCAGCCAGGGCCGGAAGGCAAGGGCGCCTTAATTGGCTTTGGTGATGTGCATAAGCGCGCCCATATTTACCGCGCCATTCTCGAAGGTCTGGCGTATGAATTGCGTCAGGGTAAAGAGCAGATTGAAAAGCGCAGCCGGGTACCGATTACCCGTTTGCGGGTTTCCGGTGGTGGTTCGCAAAGTGATGCGGCGATGCAGCTGACGGCGGATATTTTTGGTATGACTGCCGAGCGTCCGCATACCAGTGAAACCTCAGGGCTGGGCGCTGCCATTAACTGTGCCGTGGGCTTGGGGATCTATCCTGATTACCGTACGGCCATCATGAAAATGACCCGTGTCGGGCAGGTATTTGAGCCCGAATTCAAAACGGTAAGACTGTATGATCGTTTATACAAAGAGGTTTACCGTAAAATGTATAAACGTATGAAGCCTTTGTATCAGAGTATTCGTGAAATAACAGGCTATCCGCAGTAAGCAGTCAGACAGACTGCATGAGCGTATTCGCTGTTTGCAGGGCATTAAGATAATGCAACTCCGTTTGTGCAGGGCTGATCCCCAGTCCCTGCAACACGTTCCAGTCGATAGATTCCCAGCGCCCCTGTTCCATGCATATTGTCGTTGAAAGAATAAAACCATAATCGCCGGAGTGGTCTGTCAGGGCTGATGTCAGGTCTGCAGGCAGGCGGAGGCGCTGGCAGATTTCTGCCAGTGGTCGGTCAAGGAATGCATCCAGCAAGGAAAACAGACCCAGGGTAAACGCGGTTTCATCATCCAGATTGGGCCAGGCAAAGACCAGGGCTTTGCACAGCAGAGCCCTTACTACTGCCTGCTCCCGTAATACCGCAGGCTTTTCCTGCAGACGGCCAAGGGCAATCAGATTAGACCAGGCCCGCAGGCGATCGAGGCCAACGATGACAATGGCGCGGGAAATTGAAGTGATTTCACGGGCAAAACCAACGGCAGCGGAGTTAACCATCTGCAGCAGTTTATAACTGAGTTGCGGGTCGGTCTGAAGGATGGTGGAGACGTCTTCAATTTTGCTGTCAGGGTCGTTAAGGATCTGCAGAAGTTGCAATACGGCCATCTGACTGTCCGGCAGCCGTTTGCCATAGACATTATCGGGATGACTGAAAAAGTATCCCTGAAACAAGGTGCAGCCTGCATCCCGGCACAGCCGGTACTCTTCTCTGGTTTCTACTTTTTCAGCCAGCCATTGCAGGTTGTGGTGCTTATATTTGTCAATCAGCGCTGGCAGCTGCCTGATATCCGGCAGGCGGCGTATGTCAACTTTCACAATATCAATCAACGGAAAAAGGGCTGCCTGGGCTTCATCTCCCTGATAGTCGTCCAGTGCAATCCGGTAGCGCAGTTTTTTCAGCTTACGCAGGGCTGTCAGGTTCTCTTCGCTTGCCGGAATGTACTCCAGCAGCTCAGCCACAAGGCTGTTGGCCGGCATAATGGGAGGGTTGTGCAGCCAGTGACTGGTGAAGTTGATAAACGCAGGCAGCCCGCCTGTGACCAGATCGATACCGATATCATTGAATGCACTGATCAGAACTTCACTGGTTGCCCGGTCACCATGCTCATTTTGCCAGGCCAGAGTGTCTTCCGGCAGAGGCCGGCACAGAAGCTCATAACCAACCACATTCAGGCTGGTGTCCAGAATCGGCTGTCGCGCCAGCAGTGGTGGGTCTGTTTTGTCCATATATTTTCCCTGATTCATCCCCTCCAGTGTAGACAGTATTTTCATGCGTTTTTGCGGCTCTTGGCTACACTTTGGTAAAGAACGGTTATTGGAGTGTTATATGAGCGGGGTTCTGAGCAGTGTTGATGCCCGTACCAAGTTGGTGGGCCAAAACCGCCTGGAGTTGTTGTTGTTTAATCTGGGTGGCAGCCAACAGTTTGCTATCAACGTGTTCAAGGTACAGGAAGTCATGCGGATGCCGCACCTGACCCGTATTCCTGACCGTCACCCGGTGGTGCGCGGCGTAACGCATTTGCGTGGTCAGACGGTACCTGTTGTCGATCTGCGTCATGCCATTCAGATGGGGCCGCTGAAGCTGAACGAAGAAGATGCCACCATTATTGTGACTGAGTACAACATGACGGTGCAGGCATTTCTGGTCGGAGGGGTTGACCGGATCGTCAATATGAACTGGAGCGAAATTTTGCCACCTCCGGGCGGAGCCGGGAGGCAGCATTATCTGACGGCTATTACCCGCATCGATGATCGTATTGTCGAAATTATCGATGTGGAAAAGGTTCTCGCCGAAATTGCACCGTACAACTCTGTGTTGTCGGCCGATGCTTACGATGATGAGCTGCTGGAAAAAGTGCGGGGCAAAGACATTCTGATCGTTGATGATTCACATGTGGCTATTCAGCAGATGCGTCAGGTTCTGGAACCCATGGGGCTGAACATTATTGAGGCGAATAATGGCCTTGAAGCTTATCAGTTATTGATGCACTGGAAAGAAGAAGGGCGGGACGTCAGTAATAATCTGGTGATGATTATTACTGACGCAGAAATGCCGGAAATGGACGGTTATATGCTGACCACCGAAATTCGCCGTGATACTGAATTGAAAGATACCTTTATTATTCTGCATACGTCGTTATCGGGGAATTTCAATAAGGCCATGGTTGAAAAAGTCGGGTGTAATGGTTTTCTGTCAAAATTTGCACCGGAAGCAATGGCAAAAGAGGTTCAGCGTCTGATGCGGGAAAAAATGAAAATGCCGCCCAGAACTGATTGATATTTACTCTGCTAACAGGAAGCGCCTTACGGCGCTTTTTTATTTTTGGTTGTCTGTCTGACCGGTCTGTATGTTGTATTGAGTATGTTGTTTGTTGTCGGGCTATCTATTAGAGTGCCCTGAACAAGGAGGGCGTATGCCGCACATTTCCCGTTTATTTATTTACCCGATTAAATCCTGTGCGCCGGTAGAGGTTGAACGGCTTGTATTTGATCGTCATGGCCCGGTTGGTGATCGCCGTTTTTTATTGGTGGATGAGCAGGGTGGTTTTATCACGCAGCGTCAGCAGCCGAAGATGGCCCGCATTCGTCCTGTGCTGGAAGAAACCGTATTGCGGGTGGATGTGGACGGCCAGGCGACATTACGGGTACCGCTGGCAGAGCAGGGGGCTTTGCGCAAAACAGTGACCGTCTGGAATGATTCTCTGCCGGCAGAGGATTGTGGTGATGATGCTGCGGCCTGGTTTTCTTCTGCTCTGGGTATCGACTGCCGTCTGGTCCGTTTGCCGGCTGACAGTCAGCGTCAGGTGGATCTGCGTTATGCTGAGCCCGGACAGTGGGTCAGCTTTGCGGATGGATTTCCTGTATTGGTTACCACGGAAAGCAGTCTCGGAGCACTGTCTGAGCGGGTCGGGCGTGACATTCAGATGGAGCGTTTCCGGCCAAATGTGGTGGTGAATGGCAGTGCTGTTTTTGCTGAGCGTCGCTGGCGGATGCTGAAACATAAAGACGGTCAGCTGGCTATTTGTAAGCCCTGTCAGCGCTGCGTTATACCAACCCGGAGTATGGATACTCTGGAGCGTGAAGCTGATGTGCTGGATGCGTTAAAAGAGCTGTGTCGTATCGATGGGAAAATACTCTTTGGCCAGAATGCCCTGGTGTCTGACATTCATCAGCTTTGTGTCGGAGATGAGTTAACAGAGCACTTTGTTGAATAAGTGCCCGGTGTTACCGGATCTGTTACCGGATCAGAAAAATTCGATATCGTCGTTAGTGCCGAAAGTATCCTGAGCCTGTTTGTCGAAATGGTGACGATAGATTTCAAGTGCTTCGGCAACGGAATGGCCAGCCATGATGTGTTCAAACATAATGCGCTCGGCTTCCATCGTGTAATTGCTTTTTATGTGCTGCTGTAAGCTGTTCCAGGCACCGGCTTTATAGCGTTGTTCGGCATTGCCGATTAAATGCCCCATCCGTTCAAGACTGTCGCCTACATGCTCAAGACGTTGGGTCAGGCGGTCATAAAACTGGAAGGCAATGATGGCCTGCTGAATTTCCTGTTGCAGCTCACTGGCAATTTCACCGGTCTTTTGTGGCAGGTCATCTCTATGAGCAGCGGCCAGTTGTACCAGTTTCTGTGAGTTATCCGCCATGGCGGTAAAGCTGCTGGTCAGCTTATTGATAGACTGATTTCCCTCATGCAGTGAGGTGTCTATCTGAGCGATAGCAAGAGCCAGCATGGTCAGGGTTTCACCTACCTGGCTCCAGTCAACTTCATGGTCAGCGGTTTTTCCGTACCCGCCCAGAGTGTGGCGTTGTTGTTGGCTCATTCAGATTCTCATTGCAGCGACTGCTTCAAGCATAGATGAGAATCTGAAGGTTGCCTGCGGATCAGTTTTCGTCTTTGTTCTGCAGTCGCAGCAGCAGGGCCGAGGTATCGAGCCTGCCGGCTCCCATTGACTGCAGTTCCCGGTAATAGTCATTTACCAGTCTGGTTACAGGAAGGTCGGTGTTGTTGCGCAGGGCTTCTTCGAGGCAGATATCCAGATCTTTACGCATCCAGTCGATGGCAAAGCCATGCTGGTACTCGCCTGCAATCATTGTTTGATTACGGTTGCTCATCTGCCAGCTGCCGGCAGCGCCCTGAGAAATCACACCCATTACTTTGTCACGATCTAAACCCGCTTTTTCGGCGAAATGCAGTCCTTCGGCAAGCGCTTGTATCAGTCCGGCAACGCAGATCTGATTGACCATTTTGGTTTTCTGGCCGCTGCCAATCTCTCCCATGCGCTCAATGGCACGGGTATATGGTGTGGTAATGGTCCGAATGTCGCTGAAATCACTGACCTCGCAGCCGACCATCAGACTCAGTTGACCATTGATGGCACCTTGCTGACCGCCGGATACCGGCGCATCGCAGAAGCGCAGTCCTGCGTTTTTGGCGGCTGATGCCATCTCTTCCGCCAGAAGGGCTGAGGTGGTGGTGTGATCAATGATTAATGTGCCGGGATTCATCGCCGCGATGGCGTTGTGCTGGCCGGTCAGAATGTCGCGTACATCATCATCGCGGCCGACGCAGAGAATGACGGCGTCGCAATGGCGGACGGCATTGCTGATATTATCAAAGCCCTCGCCGTTGTATTTGCTCAGCCATTGCGCTGTGCGGGCAGGGGTGCGGTTGTACACCCTGACGGAGTGGCCATTGTTGGCAAGATGGCCAGCCATTGGATAACCCATGTTGCCAAGTCCGATAAATGCCAGTGTTGCCATTGAAGTCTCCTGTAACAGAAATAAAAAAGCCGCTCAGTGAGCGGCTTTTTATACAACTAACCGGTTAGCCCGGGTAGTCGCGTTTTGGGTGGCCAGTGTACAGCTGACGTGGACGACCAATGCGGTAATCGCTGCTGATCATCTCGTTCCAGTGTGCAATCCAGCCTGGGGTGCGGCCGGTGGCGAAGATTACGGTGAACATCTCGGTTGGGATGCCAATCGCTTTCAGGATGATACCAGAGTAGAAATCTACGTTCGGGTACAGGCCACGCTTCACGAAGTATTCGTCTTCGGTTGCGATTTTCTCCAGCTTCATGGCGATTTTCAGCAGAGGATCATCTTCCATACCCAGTTCAGCCAGAACTTCATCACAGGTCTGTTTCATAACCTTGGCGCGTGGATCGAAGTTCTTGTAAACGCGGTGACCGAAGCCCATCAGACGGAATGGATCTTCTTTATCTTTCGCTTTGGCGATGAACTTGTCGATGTTGGACTCGTCACCGATTTCAGTCAGCATGTTCAGTACAGCTTCGTTGGCGCCACCGTGAGCAGGACCCCACAGTGCCGCAATGCCGGATGCGATACAGGCGAATGGGTTGGCACCGGTAGAGCCGGCCAGACGTACAGTAGAAGTCGAGGCATTCTGTTCATGGTCGGCGTGCAGCAGGAAGATGCGATCCATAGCCTTGGCCAGAACAGGGCTGATTTTCTTCTCGTCACACGGAGTGTTGAACATCATGTGCAGGAAGTTTTCGGAGTAGCTCAGTTCATTACGTGGGTACATGAATGGCTGACCGATGGAATATTTGTAAACCATAGCTGCCAAAGTTGGCATTTTCGCAATCAGACGGTGCGCAGAAACTTCGCGGTGGTGCTGATCATGGATGTCCAGTGAGTCATGGTAGAAGGCTGACAGGGCGCCAACAACACCACACATTACCGCCATCGGGTGAGCGTCGCGGCGGAAACCATTAAAGAAGTGGCTCAGCTGCTCGTGCACCATGGTGTGGTTTTTAATGGTGTTAACGAAGGTTTCTTTTTCCTGCGCGTTTGGCAGTTCGCCGTGCAGCAACAGGTAGCAGGTTTCTAAATAATCAGATTTTTCCGCCAGTTGATCGATCGGGTAGCCACGGTGCAGCAGAACACCGGCAGCGCCGTCGATATAGGTAATTTTTGACTCAGTTGCGGCGGTCGACATGAAACCCGGATCGTAGGTAAACAGGCCTTTGCCAGAGAGGCTGCGAACGTCGACAACATCAGGTCCCATAGAGCCTTCGTAAACCGGAAGTTCCAGAGTTTCTTCTATGCCGTCAACTTTCAGTGTTGCTTTTTTGTCAGCCATGGATAGGCCTCCTGCTGTTCAAAATTTAGCCTTAAATATAAGGCGGACCTAAAAAGAAAGGGCACAACTATAGGTTCTGAACTCCGTTTGTCAATTACCCAGCGGTCGAGCAGCCATAAGCAGCCGCGTCTAGTATAGTCCTGCTGCGGTAATGTCACCTGATCTGCTGCATTTGTGTACTGCCTGTACGATAGCGGCGCAGACTGTTTGTAAATCAACGGGTGGGTGACTATAATTTGTCGCGACCTGAAACTTGTGCAAATCTTGTACAAGGAATCAGGTATCTTCTTGAGCCTGCGCTTAACGCCTGCTTCGTGCGGAGTTGTTAAGCCCATATGAGAGTGTAAGAGCCGTGAATAGCAATAGACCTACAAATTTAGATCTGACTACTATTGAGCTCCCACTTCCCGGCAAAGCCTCCATCATTCATCGTATCTCCGGTTTTATTCTGTTCTTCGCTGTGGCTTTTATGCTGTGCGCGCTGGCGGCATCCCTGGAGTCAGCAGAAAGCTTTGCTGAACTGAAATCGGTGTTTGATAACGGTTTGGTTAAATTCATCACCTGGGGCATTTTGTCTGCATTGGGTTACCACTTGGTAGCGGGTGTTAAGCACCTGTTGATGGATATGGGAATTGGTGAAACCAAAGAAGGCGGTCGTACCGGTGCCATCATTACCTTGGTATGTGGCGTGATCGTAATCATTCTGGCGGGAGTTTGGGTATGGTAACAAGTGTCACCAATTTGGGCCGCAGTGGTCTGTACGACTGGGTTGTTCAGCGCGTTACCGCTGTTATCCTGGCGCTCTACACTCTGTTCCTGCTGGGCTTTGTGATTGCCTCTCCGGATATGCAATACGGACAATGGCAGGGCCTGTTTGCCTGCATCTGGATGAAAGTATTCAGTCTGGCCGCCCTGATCTCAATCTGTGCACATGCCTGGGTAGGTATGTGGACCATTTCAACTGACTATCTCAAAGCCGCCGCAATCCGTTTTGCGTTCCAGCTGGTATGCGCAGGATTCCTGTTCGTTTACCTGGTTTGGGGTATCGACATTCTCTGGAGTGTGTAAGTCATGTCTAAAATCAGAACCATGTCCTTCGATGCTATCGTAATCGGTGGTGGTGGCGCGGGTATGCGTGCTGCGCTGCAGTTGACCGAAGCTGGCATCAAGACCGCATGTGTGACCAAGGTTTTCCCAACCCGTTCGCACACTGTTTCAGCGCAGGGTGGTATCACCTGTGCGATTGCGTCAGCGGATCCTAATGATGATTGGCGCTGGCACATGTATGACACCGTTAAAGGTTCAGACTATATCGGTGACCAGGATGCTATTGAATATATGTGTTCAGTAGGTCCGCAGGCTGTTTTCGAACTGGAGCATATGGGTCTGCCATTCTCCCGTACTGAAGAAGGCCGTATTTATCAGCGCCCGTTCGGTGGCCAGTCGAAAGGTCCGGATAACCCGACTCAGGCAGCCCGTACCTGTGCGGCGGCTGACCGTACCGGTCACGCTCTGTTGCATGCTCTGTATCAGGGTAACCTCAAGGGCGGTACTACCTTCCTTAATGAATGGTATGCCGTTGATCTGGTGAAAAATGCCAAAGGTCAGGTTGCTGGTGTTATCGCGATTGATATCGAAAGCGGTGAGACCCTGTACCTGAAAGCCAAGGCAACTGTTCTTGCTACCGGCGGTGCCGGTCGTATTTATCAGTCCACAACCAATGCTCTGATCAATACCGGTGACGGTGTTGGTATGGCAATCCGTGCCGGTGTGCCGATGCAGGATATGGAAATGTGGCAGTTCCACCCAACCGGTATTGCTGGCGCGGGCGTTCTGGTAACAGAAGGCTGTCGTGGTGAGGGTGGCTACCTGGTAAACAAAGACGGCGAGCGCTTCATGGAGCGTTATGCCCCTAACGCCAAAGACCTTGCAGGTCGTGACGTTGTTGCCCGTTCTATGGTTCTGGAAATTCTGGAAGGCCGTGGTTGTGGTGAAGATGGTGATCACGTATTCCTGAAGCTGGATCATCTGGGTGAAGAAACCCTGAATGCCAAGCTGCCAGGTATTCTTGAACTGTCCCGTACCTTTGCACATGCTGACCCGGTAAAAGAGCCGATTCCGGTTGTTCCAACCTGTCACTATATGATGGGCGGTATTCCAACCAATATCGGTGGTCAGGCATTGACCCAGGACGAAAACGGCAACGATGTTGTTGTTGAAGGTCTGTATGCTGCCGGCGAAATCGCTTGTGTATCCGTGCATGGTGCCAACCGTCTGGGTGGTAACTCACTGCTTGACCTGGTGGTATTCGGTCGTGCTGTGGGTCTGCAGGTTGAGAAGAGCTTTAAGGATGGCTTTGAGGCAGTTGATGCTTCTGAAGAAGATATCGAACGTGCCATGGCCCGTCTGAATCGTCTGAATAACTCGACTACCGGTGAGTCTGTGGCTGCTGTTCGTGCAGATCTGCAGAAAACCATGCAGCTGTACTTCGGTGTATTCCGTGAAGGCCCAAGCATGGAAAAAGGTCTGGCGATGCTCGACGAAATTGGTGAGCGCGTTAAGAACACCATGCTCGAAGATAAGAGCGGTCCATTCAACACTGCCCGTATCGAAGCGCTGGAACTGGATAACCTGTTCGAGACCGCTTATGCCACAGCAGTTGCTGCAATTGAGCGTAAAGAGTCACGTGGTGCTCATGCCCGTAACGACTTTACTGAACGTGACGATGAGAACTGGCTGTGCCACTCATTGTACTTCCCGCAAACCAAGACCATCGGCAAGCGTGCTGTGAACTTTGCTCCTAAAACTGTGGCAGCGTTCCCTCCGAAAGTCCGTACTTATTAATAGGGGAGTATTGAAATGTTAGTGAGTGTATATCGCTACAATCCGGAGAAAGATCAGGCTCCTTACATGCAGGATTACGAAATTAACGTACCTGGCAATAAGGACGTGATGATTCTGGATGTGCTGGCTCTGGTTAAAGAGCAGGACCCGACTCTGGCTTACCGCCGCTCATGCCGTGAAGGCGTGTGTGGTTCTGATGGTATGAACATCAACGGTAAAAACGGTCTGGCCTGTATCACACCGATTTCTGAAGCAACCAAAGGCAAAATGGATAAGCTGGTGCTGCGTCCTCTGCCAGGTATGCCAGTGATCCGTGACCTGGTCATCGACATGGCGCTGTTCTACAAGCAGTACGAAAAGATCAAGCCTTACCTGGTGAACAATACACCAGCTCCGGCTATCGAACGTCTGCAGAGCCCTGAAGAGCGTGAAAAACTGGATGGTCTGTACGAGTGTATTCTCTGTGCATGCTGTTCTACTTCCTGCCCGTCTTTCTGGTGGAATCCGGACAAATTCGTTGGTCCGGCAGGTCTGTTGCAGGCTTACCGCTTCCTGGCGGATAGTCGCGATACCATGACACAGGAACGATTGGCGGAATTGAGTGATCCATTCAGCGTATTCCGTTGCCGTGGCATCATGAATTGTGTCAATGTGTGCCCGAAAGGATTGAATCCAACGCGCGCCATTGGGCACATCCGTAATATGCTGTTATCCCAGCAATTATAGGAAAAGCACCACTGACGACCGGTGGTATTAGACGTAAGTGGGCTGGACACACAGCCCGCTTACGTTGACAATTTTTCAAAAATAGACCTCACAAAGTTCTATTTTTAACTAAGCTGAATTTTTAGTTGAGGGAGCGGGGAATCCCCGGTTCACCTCAGAGGCCTTGCGATCTATCCGGTCGGCCCTCTATCCTGCCTAGCGCTAGAGTCGGTGCGTACACTCTGTGGGTGATTTCCCTCGTTTATTCAAAAACAGGGTGGTCGTACATGCACGAGCAGACAATGGAGCAACTTTGGAGCACCTCTCAATTAGCGGGAGGTAATGTTGCTTATATGGAGGAGCTCTTCGAAACCTACCTCAGAGACCCCAATGAGGTTCCCGAAGAGTGGCGCAATTATTTTGATCAGTTACCACGCGTCGACGAAAACACTTCCGTAGATACTCCCCATAAGCCCATTCGGGAACAGTTTCTTCTTCTTTCCAAAAACCAGCGTCGTTCCCGTCCTGTATCCCAGGGAGCTGTCAGCTCTGATCATGAACGTAAGCAGGTTCAGGTATTGCAGTTAATCAATGCCTACCGCGGTCGTGGTCATCAGCATGCCAAGCTGGATCCGCTCGATCTGATGGAACGTCAGAAAGTCCCGGATCTTGATCTTGCATTTCATGGTTTATCCCGGGCCGATCTGGATACTGTTTTCCAGACCGGCTCTTTGTTTATTGGTCAGGATGAAGCCTCGCTGAATGATATTCTTGCAGCGCTGGATATGACCTATTGCGGTACCGTCGGTGCCGAATATATGCACATCGTGAACACCGCAGAACAGCGCTGGTTTCAGCAGCGACTGGAAAGTGTTCGCGCCCATCCTAAATTCGGCAGTGAAGTTAAACTCCATCTGCTCGAGCGTTTAACGGCTGCCGAAGGTCTGGAAAAATATCTGGGTTCCCGTTATCCGGGGGTTAAGCGTTTTGG
>NZ_DDCJ01000005.1:27750-34749 GCF_002335285.1 Thalassolituus sp. UBA2009 | reverse complement strand
GGCGCCAAAGAAATTGTTATCGGTATGGCACACCGTGGCCGACTGAATACGCTGATTAATACCCTGGGTAAAAAGACGTCCGATCTGTTTGATGAATTCGACGGTAAAGTGCATTACGAATCCCATGGTGACGTGAAGTATCACCAGGGCTTCTCATCCAACGTAATGACATCTGGTGGTGAAGTTCACCTCGCGCTTGCTTTCAACCCATCTCACCTGGAGATTGTTTCTCCGGTGGTTGAAGGTTCCGTACGTGCCCGTCAGGATCGCCGCAACGACGAGACCGGTGAAAAAGTTGTTCCGGTTATTATGCACGGTGACTCAGCGTTTGCAGGTCAGGGTGTGGTGATGGAAACCTTCCAGATGTCACAGACCCGCGCTTACAAAACCGGCGGCACTATTCATATTGTGATTAACAACCAGGTTGGTTTCACAACATCCAAGCGTGAAGATGTTCGCTCTACCGAATACTGCACCGATGTTGCCAAAATTGTTGAAGCGCCGATTCTGCATGTTAATGGCGATGATCCGGAAGCCGTATTGTTCGTTACTCAGCTGGCCGTTGATTACCGCAATGAATTCAAGAAAGACGTGGTGATTGACCTCGTGTGTTACCGCCGTCGTGGTCATAACGAAGCGGATGAACCGTCCGGCACTCAGCCTTTGATGTATGCAAAAATCAAAGCGCAGAAGACCACCCGTGAACTCTATTCCGATAAGCTGATTGCCGCAGGCGTTCTGACCGCAGAAAGCAGTAAAGAGCTGGAAGAGGACTACCGTAAGGCGCTGGATAACGGTCATCACGTTGCCAAGAGTCTGGTAAAAGAGCCGAATACCGAATTGTTCGTTGACTGGACTCCGTACCTCGGACATGAATGGACCGCGCGTGCGGATACCCGCTTTGATCTGAAACAGCTGCAGGAACTGGCGAATAAACTGCTGGAAGTACCGGAAGGTTTCTCGGTGCAGCGTCAGGTCGGCAAAATTCTTGAAGATCGTGGTCGTATGGCTGCGGGCGCTATGCCAATTAACTGGGGCTTTGCGGAAACCATGGCTTATGCAACCTTGTTGCATGAAGGTCATCAGATCCGTATCACTGGTCAGGACGTAGGGCGTGGAACCTTCTCTCACCGTCATGCGGTTCTGCATAACCAGAAAGACGGCTCCAGCTATATTCCACTTAAGCATGTTAAAGAAGGGCAGCCAGCCTTTGATCTGTACGACTCTCTGTTGTCAGAAGAGGCGGTTCTGGCGTTTGAATACGGTTATGCCACTACGACACCGGGCGCGCTGGTTATCTGGGAAGCCCAGTTCGGTGATTTTGCTAACGGTGCGCAGGTGGTATTCGATCAGTTTATTTCATCCGGTGAACACAAATGGGGTCGTTTGTGCGGTCTGACTATGCTGCTGCCGCATGGCTATGAAGGTCAGGGGCCAGAGCACTCTTCAGCCCGTCTGGAGCGTTATCTGCAGCTCTGTGCTGAACACAACGTACAGATCTGTGTGCCGTCCACCCCGGCTCAGGTTTACCACATGTTGCGTCGTCAGGTAATTCGTCCGCTGCGTAAGCCGCTGGTGGTTATGTCACCGAAGAGTCTGCTGCGTCATAAACTGGCTATCAGTACTCTGGAAGAGCTGGCAGGCGGTCGCTTCTATACAGTGATTGATGAGGTTGATGAGCTGGAAGCAGCGGCAGTACGCCGGGTGCTTCTGTGTTCAGGTAAGGTTTATTACGACCTGCTGGAACGTCGCCGTGCAGAAGAAATCAAGGATGTTGCCATTGTTCGTATAGAACAGTTGTATCCGTTCCCGGCCAAGCAGCTTGCCAAAGTGCTGTCTAAATACAGCAATGTCGAAGAAGTTGTCTGGACCCAGGAAGAGCCAATGAACATGGGCGCCTGGTACAGCAGTCAGCACCATATGCGCCGTGCGTTGTCGCAGCTGAATCCGGATCTGCATCTGGAATATGCCGGTCGTGCAGCTTCTGCTTCTCCGGCAGCAGGCTATATGGCACTGCACCTTGAACAGCAAGAAAAATTAATTCGTGACGCTCTGGGACTCCAGGGCTAGGTAACCGCAGGAATATTAAGGAAAACATAATGAGCATTGAAATTAAGGCACCCACTTTTCCTGAGTCTGTCGCTGACGGCACGGTTGCTACCTGGCATAAAAAGCCTGGTGAACCTGTGCAGCGTGATGAGCTGTTGGTGGATATTGAAACCGATAAAGTCGTGCTGGAGGTTGTTGCTCCGGCCGATGGCACACTGAAAAATGTGCTGAAAGAAGAGGGTGATGTTGTACTGAGTGACGAAGTTCTTGCGGTCTTCGTTGCTGGTGAAGTGGCGGCTGCTCCTGCGGCAGAAGCTTCAGTACCTGCGGCAGCTGAGCCTGCGGCGGCCGGCGACGTAATTATGAGCCCTGCGGCCCGTAAAATTGCGGAAGAAAACGGCGTAGCTGCGTCAGCCATTGCCGCGACCGGTAAAGATGGTCGTGTGACCAAAGAAGATGTGGTTAACCATCTGAAATCTGCTCCGAAATCAGCACCAGCCGCGGCTCCGGCCAAAGCGGCTGCACCAGCGGCCAAAGCGCCGGTGATTCCGGAAGGCGACCGTATTGAGAAGCGCGTGCCTATGACCCGTCTGCGTGCCACTATTGCCCGCCGCCTGGTTGAAGCACAACAGAATGCCGCAATGCTGACGACCTATAACGAAGTCAACATGAAGCCGGTTATGGATTTGCGTGCCAAGTACAAAGATCAGTTTGAGAAAGTACACGGCGTTAAACTGGGCTTTATGTCGTTCTTTGTGAAGGCGGCAACAGAAGCACTGAAACGCTTCCCGGCAGTGAATGCCTCTATTGATGGCAATGACATGGTTTACCATGGCTATCAGGATATCGGTGTTGCGGTTTCTACCGAGCGTGGTCTGGTTGTACCTATTCTGCGTGATACCGATGGTATGGGTCTGGCTGAAATTGAAAGCACCATCGGCGATTACGCCGGCCGTGCCCGTGACGGCAAGCTGGGCATTGATGAAATGCAGGGTGGTACTTTCACTATTACCAATGGCGGTACTTTCGGTTCTCTGATGTCCACACCAATTCTGAATCCACCGCAAACGGCCATTATGGGCATGCACAAGATTCAGGAACGCCCGATGGCTGTGAACGGTCAGGTTGTGATTCTGCCAATGATGTACCTCGCACTGTCATACGATCATCGTATGATCGATGGTAAAGAGGCCGTGCAGTTCCTGGTGGCGATCAAAGATCTTCTGGAAGATCCTGCCCGTCTGCTGTTAGACATTTAATCGGATAGTTAAGGAAATAAAGATGAGTAAGAAGTTTGATGTCGTCGTTATCGGTGGTGGTCCTGCCGGTTATGTCGCAGCTATCCGTTGTGCACAACTGGGCCTGAACACTGCCTGTATCGATAAATGGCTGAGCAAAGATGGTAAGGCTGTATTTGGCGGAACCTGCCTGAATGTGGGCTGTATTCCTTCCAAAGCCTTGCTGGATACTTCGCACAAGTACGAAGAAGCCAAAGAGAAACTGTCTCTGCATGGCATCAGCGTTGGCGAAGTCAATATCGATATCGCCGCGATGCTGAAGCGCAAAGATCAGATCGTTAAAAACCTGACAATGGGTGTTGCGACGCTGTT
The DNA here is from genome assembly GCF_002335285.1 of Thalassolituus sp. UBA2009. NCBI lineage: Bacteria > Pseudomonadati > Pseudomonadota > Gammaproteobacteria > Oceanospirillales > Oceanospirillaceae > Thalassolituus > Thalassolituus sp. UBA2009. Next base: position 31,090 of record NZ_DDCJ01000005.1, on the reverse strand, counting down.
CAAAGCCAATGGTGTAACGCCATTTGAAGGCACCGGTAAATTGCTGGCTGGTAAAAAGGTCGAATTTACCAGTCACGCCGGAACTGCTGAAATCCTCGAAGCTGAGCATGTGATCATTGCCACAGGTTCTGTGCCGGTGAATATTCCGCCAGCACCGCTGACCGAAGGCGTTATTGTCGATTCCACCGGCGCGCTGGAATTCAGCGAAGTGCCAAAACGTCTGGGCGTTATTGGCGCAGGTGTCATTGGTCTGGAGCTGGGCAGTGTCTGGGGCCGTCTGGGTGCGGAAGTGGTTGTACTGGAAGCGCAGGACAAATTCCTGCATCTGGTTGACCAGACCGTTGCCAAAGAAGCGCAGAAACTGTTCACCAAGCAGGGTATGACCATCCGTCTGGGTGCCCGTGTAACCGGTACTGAGGTAAAAGGTAAGCAGGTAACTGTGACCTATCAGGATGCCGAAGGTGAGAAGAAAGAAGTCTTCGACAAACTGATCGTTGCGGTTGGCCGTCGTCCTTACACCGAAGGCCTGATGAGTGGCGACTGCGGTGTGAATATGGACGAGCGTGGTTTCATTCACGTCGACGAAACCTGCAGCACTGATGCTCCTGGCGTTTGGGCTGTTGGTGATGTGGTGCGTGGTCCTATGCTGGCACACAAAGCATCTGAGGAAGGTGTGATGGTTGCCGAGCGTATCGCCGGTCATAAAGCACAGCTGAATTACGATGTGATTCCTTCTGTCATTTACACCCACCCGGAAATTGCCTGGGTTGGTAAAACAGAAGAGCAGATTAAAGCAGATGGTGAACCATACAACGTTGGTATGTTCCCGTTTGCAGCTAATGGCCGTGCAATGGCCGCTGCTGATACCGATGGTTTTGTGAAAATCATCGCCCATGCAGAAACTGACCGTATTCTTGGTGCCAGTGTGATTGGCCCGAATGCCGGTGATCTGTGTCAGCAGATTGTTGTGGCAATGGAGTTTGGTTCAAGCGCTGAAGATGTGGGCATGATGGTGTTTGCACACCCAACCGTTTCTGAAGCGGTGCATGAAGCAGCTTTGGCCGTTAACAATAATGCGATTCACAAAGCGAATCGTAAGACCAAAGCGAAAAAGTAATACGTTGGCCCGGAGTTCCGGGCCTCGCTTTATGGCCGGGCGAGAGTGCTGAATAAGTACTGCCGACACGATTGGCTGCCCGGTTAACACAGGCTGTTGGGTAACCCCCGACTCAATAAGAGAAACAGGACGAAAGCGATGAACCTTCACGAATATCAGGGTAAACAGCTTTTTGCTCAGTATGGTCTGCCAGTATCGAACGGTGTGGCAGCCAAAACTGCAGAAGAAGCTGCAGCAGCGGCCGACACCATTGGCGGTGACCGCTGGGTTGTTAAAGCTCAGGTACATGCCGGTGGCCGTGGTAAGGCCGGTGGTGTGAAGCTGGTTTCTTCCAAAGAAGAAATCTCTGAGTTTGCCAACAAGTGGCTGGGTAAAAACCTGGTAACTTACCAGACTGATGAAAAGGGTCAGCCGGTCAGCCGTATTCTGGTTGAGAGCTGCACCGATATCGCTCAGGAACTGTATCTGGGTGCGGTCGTCGACCGTTCTTCACGCCGTGTGGTATTTATGGCCTCAACTGAGGGCGGTGTGGAAATTGAAAAAGTAGCGGAAGAAACTCCGGAAAAAATTCTGAAAGCCACGATTGATCCACTGGTAGGCGCGCAGCCATATCAGGGTCGTGAACTGGCATTCCAGCTGGGTCTGAAAGGTGATCAGGTGAAGCAGTTCACCAATATCTTCCTGGGCCTGGCCAAACTGTTTGTTGATAAAGATCTGGCGCTGCTGGAAATCAACCCGCTGGTTATCACCACCGAAGGCAATCTGCACTGCCTGGATGCCAAGATCAACATCGACAGCAACGCGGTTTACCGTCATAAAGATCTGCAGGAAATGCATGATCCTTCCCAGGAAGATGCACGTGAAGCTCACGCTGCTGAGTGGGAACTGAACTACGTAGCACTGGATGGCAACATCGGCTGCATGGTGAACGGTGCCGGTCTGGCGATGGGTACTATGGATATCGTGAAACTGCACGGTGGTCAGCCAGCTAACTTCCTCGACGTAGGTGGCGGTGCAACCAAAGAACGTGTGGTTGAAGCATTCAAAATTATTCTGTCTGACGAAAAAGTAAAAGCCGTATTCATCAATATTTTTGGTGGTATCGTGCGTTGCGACATGATTGCTGAAGGCGTGATCGGCGCTGTAAAAGAAGTCGGTGTTAAGGTTCCTGTGGTTGTTCGCCTGCAAGGTAACAACGCTGAAGTGGGCGCCAAGGTTCTGACTGAAAGCGGCCTGAACATTATCGCGGATACCGACCTGACTGGCGCAGCCCAGAAAGTGGTCGCAGCTGCAGCTGGCAATTAAGGGGTAATCATGAGCATTTTAATCAATAAAGACACCAAAGTGATCTGCCAGGGCTTTACCGGTGCTCAGGGTACTTTCCACTCTGAACAGGCGATTGCATACGGCACCAAAATGGTTGGTGGTGTAACTCCGGGTAAAGGTGGTACTGAACACCTGGGTCTGCCGGTATTCAATACCGTTAAAGACGCGGTTGCTGCAACCGGTGCTGAAGCTTCTGTTATTTACGTACCAGCTCCTTTCTGTAAAGACTCTATCCTTGAAGCCGCTAATGCCGGCATTAAGCTGATCGTTTGTATTACTGAAGGTATTCCTACACTGGATATGCTGGATGCGAAAGTTAAGTGTGACGAGCTGGGCGTTCGCCTGATCGGACCTAACTGTCCGGGTGTTATCACTCCGGGAGAATGTAAGATCGGTATTATGCCGGGTCACATTCACCTGCCAGGTAAAGTCGGTATTGTTTCACGTTCCGGTACTCTGACCTATGAAGCGGTTAAGCAGACCACTGACTACGGTTTTGGCCAGTCTACCTGTGTTGGTATTGGTGGCGACCCGATTCCGGGCTCCAACTTTATCGACATCCTGAAAATGTTCCAGGAAGATCCGGCAACTGAAGCCATCGTTATGATCGGTGAAATCGGCGGTACTGCAGAAGAGGAAGCAGCGGCTTACATTAAAGCTAATGTGACCAAGCCTGTTGTTTCTTACATCGCGGGTGTTACGGCACCTCCGGGTAAGCGTATGGGTCATGCCGGTGCGATCATCTCCGGTGGTAAAGGTACTGCGGCCGATAAATTTGCGGCACTGCAGGACGCTGGTGTTGCGACTTGTCAGAGTCTGGCCGATATCGGTAAGACGCTGAAAGAAGTAACCGGCTGGTAAGTGTTACCGGCTCAAAAAAGAACCCGCTACGGCGGG
>NZ_DDCJ01000005.1:19482-27505 GCF_002335285.1 Thalassolituus sp. UBA2009 | reverse complement strand
GCCGGCTAGACCTTGGTGTTATGACCCTTGGTCGAATAGTCGCGGTAACCACACATCCCCTAAGGTGTATTCATTCACACAGGAGGAATTTTTTATGGGTTACCAACAGGAATATCAGGCTTCGATCGAACAGCCTGAAGCCTTCTGGCAAAAACAGTCACAACGGATTCAATGGTTTAAAGAACCCAAGGCCATTCTCAGCAAAGATGAACATGGTATTGATCGCTGGTTTGCTGATGGACAGCTCAATACCGCTTATCTGGCGCTGGATTATCACGTTCTGCAGGGACGTGGAGACCAGCTTGCTCTTATCTATGATTCCCCGGTGACCGGAAATAAACGTACCTATACCTACAGCCAGCTGACCGAAGCCGTCGCGCGCTGTGCCGGTATGCTGGTCAGTCAGGGCGTTGGTAAAGGCGATTGCGTGATCGTGTATATGCCGATGATTCCGGAGGCTGCGATCGCCATGCTGGCCTGTGCCCGCATTGGTGCCGTGCATTCGGTGGTGTTTGGTGGCTTTGCTCCGAATGAGCTGGCGGTGCGTATTGATGATGCCGTACCTAAGGTCATTATGTCAGCGTCCTGTGGTATCGAAGTCGACCGTATTATTGAATACAAACCGATTCTGGATGCTGCCATTGATATGGCGGCGCATAAGCCTGAGCGCTGTGTCATTTTTCAGCGTGAACAACAGCGCTGTGAGCTGACCGCAGGGCGTGATATTGACTGGCAACAGGCCGTGGCTGCCGCTCAGCCTGCTGATTGTACGCCGGTGTCGGCGCTTGATCCTCTGTACATTCTTTATACCTCCGGTACCACCGGAAAGCCTAAGGGGGTTGTGCGCGACAATGGTGGTCATGCGGTGGCTATGAGTTACAGCATGAGTGTTGTTTACGATATGCATCCGGGGGACGTGTTCTGGGCCGCTTCCGATGTCGGCTGGGTGGTTGGCCATTCTTATATTGTTTATGCGCCGTTAATTGCAGGCTGCACTACGGTCTTTTATGAAGGCAAACCGGTACGTACACCGGATGCCGGTGCTTTCTGGCGGGTGTGTGCCGAGTACGGTGTCAAAGGATTGTTTGCTGCACCTACAGCGTTCCGCGCGATCCGCAAAGAAGATCCGCAATGCCTGCAGGCGGAAAAATACGACCTCAGTAAGCTTACAACCATTTTTATGGCCGGTGAGCGTTTAGATCCTCCGACTTATGAGTGGGTGGATCAGCATATTAAACGTCCGATTGTGGATCACTGGTGGCAGACCGAAACCGGCTGGGCGATTGCCGGCAATCATATGGGGCTTGAACCAGCCAAAGTGAAGGCGGGTTCTGTTACACGTCCGTCACCCGGATTTAATGTGCAGATTTTAGATCCGAAGGGGCGTCCGGTTGCTGCCAATGAGCAGGGCAGTATTGCTATCAAATTGCCATTGCCGCCCGGATGTCTGCCGACTATCTGGGGCAATCACGAGCGTTTTGTCGCCGGTTATCTGGGCACTTACAAAGGGTATTACATTACCGGTGATGGCGGTTATCTGGATGATGATAACTATCTGTTTGTGCTTGGGCGTACTGACGACATCATCAATGTTGCCGGTCATCGTCTGTCGACCGGTGAAATGGAAGAAGTGGTTGCCGGGCATGCGGCGGTCGCTGAATGTGCGGTCATCGGCCGTCACAGTGATCTTAAAGGTGAAGAGCCTCTGGGGCTGGTGCTGCTGAAAGACGGCGTTGATATTGATGAAGAAACGCTGAAGCTTGAGCTGGTGCAGCGCGTCCGTGACCGGATTGGTGCGGTGGCCAGTTTCCGCGATGCGGTGGTGGTGCAGCGTTTGCCCAAAACCCGTTCCGGCAAAATTTTGCGTAAAGTACTGCGCAATATCGCTAATAACGAGGAATACCAGACACCGTCAACCATCGATGATCCGGCCTGTCTGGGAGAGATTGAGCAGATTCTTCTGAAAAAAGGACTGCGGCCGGAGAACTAATATCAGGTCGCTCAGTCATAGAATGAGCAGGCGAAAGCCAGTTTGCTCTCTCTGATTATTATGGTGTTTACCGGGCCGATTCCAGCCCGGTTTTTTTTGCCCGCTGTTTGTGCCCGTTTCCTTCGTTCTGTCCTTGAGCCGTTATTACGTGCGGCTTCCTCTCGGCGATATCCGTTCCTGGTTTTTATCTGCCGGCTACAGAGGAATCTATAACTGTTGCCAATTGTTACCATTTGCATGTGTCGAGTTGTAACTTCACCTGCTAACCTTTGTGGTTATCTGGGAATCGTCCGTTTAATAAATCATTGTTCTTGAGGGGTGGGGTTAGCTTTTGCTGAATATCTTAAATTTCCGCGCCTCTGGCTGGGTTTTACCCCTGGCAATTTTTGTTCTGACGTTGTTGTTGCTGACTTTTGCCGTGCAGAGCTGGTTTGTCAGCCGCAGTGTGTTTGACAACGAAATTGCGCACATTAATCGTGTTGCTCTGCAGAATGCACGCTCCGTTATGATCGCCCGACGTGAATCCTTTAATCTTCTGGGGCAGGAGTTGCTGGCTCTGAATGCGCTGCAGCAACCTGATGCCGGGCGCGATACGCTGGAAAAAGTCGCTTTTTTTATGCCTGGTGTCGTCAGTCTTGGTTTGGCCCGCAGTGATGGTCAAATGGTTCTGTACACAACGCCGCGTGAATCTCACGCCAATTCTGTAACTCTGCCCAATCTGCAACAGCAGTCTTCCCGTTTATTCCGTAAAGCGCTGGATTCCGAAGATGTTGTTACCGGCCCGCCAGTCTGGCAAAACAGCAGTCGTGAATGGATGTTACCGCTGTTTTATGCTGTTCGCGACAGTTATCACGGCGAGGTTTTAGCCGTACTGACAGGGCTTGTTCGCCTGCAAGACCGGTTGGCTCGTTGGGATGGAGTCGATCTGGGAACGGATACATCGGTTGTTATCGTCAGTTCTGATGGTGTGCCGCGTTATGCGGTGCCGGTCTTTAATGCTTATGACAGTCATGCCGGGCGTGCATTCATGCAGGAGCTTATGCAGCAGATCACAGACTCGAAGTCTGATGAAGGCTGGCTGGTTCATGACTGGAAGCAGGATCGCAGTCGTCTGACCTATCGTGTCCATTATTCCCGTATCGGGGATGACCTTTTTAATCTTGTGGTGCGGCCGCAGTCTTCGCTCTGGCAGGCCTGGCGTGATCGGATTGAGCCTGCGCTGCTCGCTTTTTTTGCTTTGCTGTTAGGCAGTATTGGCGTGCACCGCATTGTGCTTCGTCAGCAGCAACTTTATCAGCATAATCTTCTGTTTCAGGCTCATCATGATCCACTGACCGGGTTATTGAACCGTGCGCGTCTGCTTCATCTGATGAAAGAAAGCATGCTCGACGATCCGGAAGTCGCGTTTTCTCTGTTAATCATCGATCTTGATTATTTTAATCGCATAAATGATCAGCATGGTCATGCCATCGGTGATGCATTGTTGAAACTGGTTCCTCAGCGTTTGCAGAGTATTTTGTCTCCGGGGGACTGGTTGGCACGGCAGGGGGGCGATGAATTTTTGGTCGTATTCCGTAATGAACTGAGCTTCCGTGGCCGGGATGTTCTGACACAGGCGATCAAGGCCGCGCTGGAAGAGGAATTCGAAATTCATAACCGGGTTATTTCGGTTTCTGCCAGTATCGGCGTGGCCAATTTCCCCCGGGATGCTATCGATCCTAATGATCTGCTGGGTAAAGCCAATGCCGCGTTATATCAGGCGAAAGGTGATGGGCGTAACTGTATTGTTCATTATTCTGACGATATTGCTGCGTTAAGCCGGCGTAGTAAAGAGCTGGAACGTCAGCTGGATGGTTGCTGGCAGCGCAACGAAATGCAGGTGCACTACCAGCCTCAGGTTGATTGTCGTTCCGGAGCATTAATCGGTGCTGAGGCTCTGGTACGCTGGAAGAATAAATCTCTGGGCAATGTCAGTCCGGCTGAATTTATCCCTGTCGCGGAAGCTATCGGGGCGGTACGCCAGATAGATCGCTTTGTAATGGCAGAAGCCTGTGCGTTTATTCATCAGATTTCCCAGCAGTTTTCCCGGCCATTGCGCATATCCATTAATTTATCTCCGGAGCACCTGCTTGATCCTGCGATGATTACTGAGGTGACTGAATTAATCCGACGCTATGATCTGGCGCCACAGCAATTAGTGCTGGAAATAACCGAAACCGCCGTCCTTAATGATTTTGAGCGGGCAGCTCAGCAGGTTTCGCAGTTGCGTGCGCTGGGTGTCGGTGTGTCGGTTGATGATTTTGGTACCGGTTATTCGTCGCTGTCCTATATCCATAAGTTACCGGTCACGGAAATTAAAATAGACCGCTCTTTTGTCGATCAGATTGCCACCGATCTGCATGACCGTGCGCTGACCAGTGCGGTCATTGCAATGGGTAAACGATTACATCTTGAGGTTGTTGCGGAAGGGGTGGAGACGGCCAGTCAGTGGCAGATTCTGCTGGAACAGCATTGCGATATCTTGCAGGGTTTCTATATTTCCAAGCCGATGGCTGCCAGTGACTTTATTGCTTTTATGGATAACTACAGCGAAGAACCTCAGGCTTTTGCTTTGCGCTAATAACTCCTCAGATTATTCCGCTGTCGAGCCCGGCGGCTATGGCGGCGCATAACTCCTCGCACTGTTGTAAAAAGTCTTCCTGCCAGTCACCGCGTAAAATCAGTGGCTCCTGGACCCAGCGCCAGCGCAGGCCGGTAGTGATACCTTCCAGTGCGCGTCTTGTTCCTGTGCCATCATGCCCCGCGCGGATAATGGCTGCGCAGGGGGTCCCCTGTGTTTTTTCCAGACAGGGATAATAAATACGATCAAAATAATCCTTTAATGCGCCGCTCATATAGCCGAGGTTTTCCGGCGTTATCAGAAGAACAGCGTCGGCCTGCAGAGTGTCGGGCGCGTTGGCTTTAAAAGCTGTTCGTATGATTAACTGGCTGTTCTCAGTTTCTGCTGATTTAAAGCCGGTCTTGCAGGCCTGCAATAATCGCTCAGTATTGGGGGATGGTGTGTGGGCAACAATCAAAAGTGTTTTCATCGTATAAAACCTGTTGAGTTGCCCGGCAGTATAACGATAGCGCTATACCAATGGCAGGGCGGCTGCCTGTGCCAGCGCACAGGATAAAAGCCGGCCGGCCATTTTCTCTGCACGGCTGGTCAGCATAATAGGCACACGTGCTCCCATTAATATTCCGGCTGCCTGAGCATTGCCTAAATAAATTAATTGCTTGGCCAGAATGTTGCCGGACTCCAGGTCTGGTGCAATTAAAATATCGGCATCGCCAGCAACGGGTGAGTCAATGCCCTTGCTGTTGGCAGCCTCAAGGTTGATGGCATTGTCGAAGGCCAGGGGGCCGTCTAATAACCCGCCGACAATTTGTTTGCGGTCAGCCATTTTACACAGTGCCGCAGCATCCAGTGTGCTGGGGATATCCGGATTGATTTTTTCGACGGCACTTAAAATCGCAACCTTAGGCAGGCTGATGCCCATTGCCTGAGCCATCTGAATGGCATTGCAGACAATGTCTTTTTTGGCTCGTAAATCAGGGTGAATATTAATAGCCGCATCGCTGATAAACAGTGCTTTGGGGTAAGACGGCACATCCAGATAATACACATGACTGATACGGCGCTCACTGCGAATTCCCGTGGTTTTGTGTAATACCGCACCCAGTAATTCGTCAGTCGACAGGCTGCCCTTCATTAATGCGCGGACTTCTCCGCTGCGCACCAGGCTGACGGCTACTTCTGCAGCTTCATGGCTGTGTTCGGTGTCGCGGATATCAATATCAGACAGGTCGATATCATTCTGGGCTGCGCACTCACGGATTTTATGCTCCGGGCCGACGAGAATGGCCTGCATCATGCCCAGGCGGTGAGCCGCGAGGGCGCCTTTTAATGAGTCCTCTGTGACCGGGTGTACTACCGCTGTTGGCAGTGCCGGGCGCAGCAGCGACCGCTCAAATAAGCGGCGCATGTGCGGATGGTTGGCGGTCGCCGTTAATATTTCTTCCCTGATCAGATCAGCGGTCATAGTCACGTCCTTAGTCTGCGTCTGGCTTAACACCATCGGATGGTTTTATGACAATTACATCACAGGCTACTTTATCGACCAGTAATTCAGCGGTGTTGCCGATTAATACACCGGCAATGCCTTCGCGCCCCACGGTGCCAACGACCACGACGTCGGCATCGATGTCTTTGGCAATGCCAGCGATCACGCTGTCAGCATCACCTTCACCAATATGCACATGGTCGGGCTGAATATTGTATTTGCGCGCCAGCGCAGCGCAGGCTTCTTCGTGTTGTTCAGTAATGTACTTCTGGATGTCATCCGGTGCGGTAACTTCGGGCACCATGGCAAAGGCTACTGCAACCAGCGGGTATGAGTTGGCGAGGTGCAGGTCGGTGTCAAAATGATCGGACAGGTGCTCGGCAAAAGACAGAATATTATCGTTGATGATCTGGTGTCCGGTATCGCCGGAGGTCGCATCAACGGACGCCAGAACGCGGTTCTGTGCCCAGGGTTTGGCGGATTTTACCAGCATCACCGGTGCAGGGCAGTGGCGTAGCAAATTCCAGTCGGTGTGGGTGAATATCCGGTCAAGCAGGTTGTGCGGCTGTGTACCTTTAATCACCAGATCAAAATCTTTATGGCGCATGGACTCGATGACGGCATCGTGCAGATGCTTTTGCCAGTGCACCTCGGTACTGATTGAAATGCTGTTTTCAGCTTCAGGCAGGAAGCTGTTGATCCACTTTTCCGATTTATCCAGCAGGGCCTGCTTCACCCGGGTACGGGTTTCCTGATCAAGGGATGAATGATCTTCACAGTAAGCTTCGTAAGTACTGGTCAGCAGGGTCAGGTCTGCTTCCAGAGACCGTGCCAGCCACAGCGCACGATCAAGCGCAATTTGCTCCGGGTGCTCGCTGTCCAATACGACCAGGATGTGATTGATATCCAGCATGACTTTCTCCTTAAAATAATGTGTCCGGCACAGGAATACCCTAACACTAGCGCTTTGCGCTTACACCGGCCTTGTTTTGGGTCATATTGTGTTGTGTTTGCAGCTCGTCATATGCCGGAGGTGACAATATGTCGATGAAAGCCCGGGCAGCGTTACTGAGGGTGCGGTGACGCAGATGGATCAGTCCAAGCTGGCGCCGGATCGGTGCAGAAGGCCAGGGCAGCCGTACCAGTTGTTCGTCGAGCATGCTCTGCGGCAGCAGACTCCAGCCCATGCCAACAGAAACCATCATTTTAATGGTCTCCAGATAGTTGGTTGGCATGGGAGCATGCAGATTAAGCCCGGCCTGACGGAACACCCGCTCAAGCAGCTGGAAGGTAATGGTATCCGGCTCCGGTAAAATTGCTGGTGCCTGCGCCAGATCCTGCAGGCTGAGGTGTGCAATGGCTGCCAGCGGGTGGCCGGGAGCACACACACATACCATGTCATCCTGCCACAGCGGCAGGGCTTCAATACCCTCCGGCACCTGATCATTGTTGGCTTCCAATGTGGTCAGGGCCAGCTCGACCTGACGCAGGTTGACCGCCTGGTAGGCCCGTTCCGAGCCCATAAAACTCAGGTTTAACTGGGCGGACGGATAGCGGCTGACAAATTCCCGTAGTACCGGTGGTAAGCGGTGCAGGCCGATATGATGGCTGGTCGCCAGGGATAAGACGCCACTGACTTCGCCGCCCAGATTCATCAGCCGCAGCTCGGTGTCGGCCACCAGATCGAGAATCTGCCGCGCTTTGGGCTGCAGCGCATGACCTGCTTCGGTCAGGCTGATGGTGCGGTTGTGGCGGTCAAACAGGGCATTACCCAGCTGTTGCTCCAGTAGCTGGATGCGTTTGCTGACCGCTGACTGGGTCAGGTGCAGCTGTTCGGCGGCGAGCGAGAACGAACGTTGTTCTGCAACGGCAAGAAAGGCTTTGAGTGCCTGGGTATCCATAAACTTTGTCCGCAGTAGGCTCTGTT